>JABJKH010000088.1 GCA_018660465.1 Rhodospirillaceae bacterium | reverse complement strand
TCGTTTTGCCATCTCGTATCCCTCTTTCAGGTTGGGGATACACCTTAGACCACTGTCCGGATTTTCAGGACCACTTCATACTTCTTTCGCCAGCGCGTAATTCGGCGATAAGCTTGCTAACAACCCGGCGGCTGTAACTCCGCCAACAGCAAATTTTGCGGCTTTATCGAGAAACTCTCGTCTCTCGATGATCCCATGGACATACTTATCGAACAGGTCCAGGACTTCTTGGTCGAAGTCACTCGCTTTCAAACGATCCATAACGTTTTCTCCCCTTTTATGACTCATATAGTCTAAATTAGAGCGCCACGATATGAAGTTATAACAAATTACCGCTGAAATTAGTTTAAGAAGAAAAATAGTTTATGAATAAGATCGCCAAACAAAATGTCCTCTTTATTGTCCAAACTGCCGCGTTGGCGGGCACCTATTATTTGTTTGCAAAAATTGGACTGTTGGCGGCGCTAGAGAATTCCGGCGGGAACGTCACCTTAATTTGGCCACCAACTGGAATAGCTTTCGCGGCAGTCGTCTATATGGGTTACAAGGCGTGGCCGGGAATTGCAATTGGTGCATTTTTTGCCGGTCTAGGATCGGGGGCGGCAATTACCTTTGCCATCGGAAATCCGCTGCCCGCTCTCATCGCCGTGTATTTTCTAAGGCGCTATACGTCTTTCGACCATTCCCTAACACGTTTAACTGACGTCTTCTGGTTTATATTGGTGCCGGTCATTCTAACCACGTTGGTGAGCGCAACCAACGGAGTGGCCGGATTAATTTTATCAGATATTATTTCTTTAGAGGCTGGCGGCACTGTTTGGCTAACATGGTGGATGGGCGATGCCATGGGCGTCCTGATTGTTGCGCCGACATTGCTCACCATAAAAGGTTGGAGCCAGGAGAATTGGACCGGCAAACGAATTGCCGAACTAATCGCACTGATCATCGGCATATCCTTCACAAGCATTGCATCCCTTACAGATTTTTTTGGTTATACCCACGGCACCAAAATTCCAATTGATGAAGCATTCTTCTACTTTGTATTTTTTACAACCGTATGGGCGGCGCTCCGCTTTACTATCCACGGCACATCTTTTGCGCTTCTTATCATCACAGTTTTTGCTATTTGGGGAGGCGTCATTGGGCACGGGCCATTCGTTTCGGAGAATGTGCAAATTACATTCTTTAAAATGCTTTTGTTCCTGGCTGCGGTTGCCATTTTTTCGTTATATCTCGCCGCCGAAGTTGAAACCCGCAAGCGGGTGGACACGGCGCGATATGAGAGCGAGCTCCGGTTTCACACTCTTATCGACAGTGTCCACCAGGGCATCTTAGTGCATCGTCACCGGGTTCCCCTCTATGCCAATCAGGCGCTCGCGGATATGTATGGCTACGTCTCGCCGGATGAAATACTTGCGCTCGAATCAACGAAAACGTTGCTTAGCCCAAGCTACTATTCAGAGTTTCCTGACAACCATGAGAAGCGTCTCCTGGGTGAACCCATTCCAGAACAAAACGAAGTTAAATGCATTACCAAGCAAGGTGTCGAATTTTGGATCATGCGGCATTCCCTCATCATTAATTGGGATGGTGAGCCCGCTGTGTGTTCTGTTCGTGAAAACATTGATAACCGCAAGAAATCCGAACAGCAACTCACCACGGCCAAACTGGAAGCAGAAACCTCTAGTCATGTAAAGTCAGAGTTCATGGCGAATATGAGCCATGAACTGCGAACGCCATTGAATGCCATCATTGGCTTCAGTGAACTTCTTGGGAATCATCCAGAACAGACATTGTCCCCCAAACAAGGTGAATATGTTGGCCATATTCATGATAGCGGCGAGCACCTTTTGGAACTGATTAATGACATCCTTGATATATCGGCCATTGAGGCTGGCAAACTCGAATTAAATGAAAATGACGTAATAATCGCACCATTGGTAAATGAGACTGTTAGGTTGTTGCAAGCGCGGGCTGATTCAGGCGGCGTCCAAATATCATCCGATATCGATGAGAACTTAGTCGCGATTAAAATAGACGAACGCAGACTTAAGCAAATTTTCCTCAATCTAATTTCGAACGCGATTAAATTTACACCTGAGGGCGGAGAGGTCTCTGTGCGAGGCTATCTTAATCAAGATTACGAGATATATTTTGTCGTAACTGATAATGGGGTTGGCATGACAAAGGAAGGAATTGAGAAGGCATTTGAACTTTTTGGGCAAGCCGACTCTTCCTTGGCCCGCAAATATGAAGGGACAGGTCTAGGGTTGCCTCTGGTGAAGCAGCTAGTGGAAACCCATGGCGGATCATTTAAACTTGAGAGCGAACTCAAGAAGGGGTCCATCGCCACCGTTTGTTTCCCAGCCGAGCGGTTGATCAGCGCCCAGCCTGAACAAACGAACACGCAATTAAGCTTGTCTTAAAGCCCGCTCCCACACCGGAATATCTTGCCCCGCAGGCCGCACCGGGACTTGGCCAAACATGTCGCCTATAAATCCTCGATGAAAACCACCGTGCATGACCAAGTGGGTGATAATCATATAGCGCGGCAGGCTTCCTGTATTTCCACCGATGAGTTCGTAGGAAACAACCTCTTCCAATTTGTCCGCGCTGAGCCCTGAAACATAGTCCCGAATTTCCTGATCCATCTGCTTCTTGTCAGCCCAAAGATCGTCTAGGTCTTCGTGAAGAACCGTCTGCAAATTCTCAAACGTATGCTTTTCGCCCTTCATGTGCGCCATCCAGACCTTATCGATCACCAACAGATGGTTCACAGATTTGAGAATGCTGTTCATCAGCGACTCCCGCTGCTTGGTCACCTCATCAGCAGGCAATTCCCTAATCGTATTAAAGAATTCCTCATTCGCCCAAGCGCCGTAGTCCAATAGAGATAATAGATAATCTTTGTCGTGCATGGTCTGGTTCCCTACAGCGCCCCATTAATCGCATAGTCAAGCATCTTGACCACCTGATCAGGCGTTTGCGCCACGGCCAGGGCTGCGCCGTCGACCTCCTTAAGGGCATGGGTCAGGGCTTCGTCGTGCAGCGTGATGACGGGTTTTCCTAAAGCAGCAGCATAGCCTGCGTCAAACGCAGCGTTCCATTGGCGGTACTTATCGCCGAAGCGAACCACGACCACATCTGAGCGTTCGATCAGGGTGCGGGTGCGGATGGCGTTGACCTTGGCACCCTTGTGATCTTTCCAAAAGGCTTGGTCTTCGTCGCCCAAGATCGTCACGCCGCAATCGTCGCTGGACTCATGATGGGTCACAGGTGCCAGCAAAGTGACCGGCAGGCCTTTACTCTTTACGCCTGTTTGAATTTGTTCGCGCCAGTCTGAATGAATCTCACCTGACAGATAGACGTTCCAGTTTTGCTCAGCCATGATTTTCTCCTATTCGAAATCTGAATTAGTCTTTGGCTTACGCGTTATGCAGCCCCTTACGCAAGTCTAAATATATCTTGGGTATAACTGGGATATAACCAGAGCGGGACGTAGATTGAGGGAGGACTTGTCATCGTTATTGGGCTATGCCAGCCTATGGGCTAAATTGAGGGTTGCTGAGGGAGCATACTGGGCCGATGAAAATTGCCGTTACCAAATCTTCGAACAACACCTTTGAAATTTCGTTTGGTGAGCAGACGATCTCTGTTGGTCTTGATGATTTGAAATCGTTGCTGATGGAAGTAACGCGTGTCCTCGTCCCTGGCGGCAGCTTGGGCAAAGAGAGCGCGGGTCAAGCAAGCGACCTCGTTTCACGCATGAAGTCCGCCGATGACGTCGGCATCCAAAAATTTATCCCGTCCGTGGACGAAGACGATATTTTGATCTTGCTGAAATACGGCGAAGATGATGAAGCGCTGCTAAAAAAATTCTATAGCAACATGTCGGAGCGTTCGCGCAAAATGCATGCGGAGGACATGGCCTATAAGTTCCAAAATGGTATCCCTGCTGGCCAATTGGAGGCGGCTGTTTCTCGCTTGCTAAAAACCGCGCAGCAAATGGAACAAGATGGCAGCTTAACTTTTTCCTCTTGATAATATCTTGGGCTGAACGACGAAGGGCGGGTTGCCCCGCCCTTTAATCTCGACTCATTTTGAAAGCCATTCAGCCTATGCTGCGGCTGATCCCCTGCGTTCCTTGGACGGTTTGACGTACGCCCTTTCGCAGTGATGCAGGCAATACGGTTTGCCTTCCACGATGGGCTCGCCACAGAACCGAAAGTCCTCTTCGCCAGGCTCGCCATCGGGCCAACTGCACATGCCGGCGTTCAGGCTTTCCAGCCTCACCACTTTTGCAATTGGTTTTTTCTCCACCACCTTTTTCTGGATTGGTGATTCCCGCTTTGTCAGACCGAGCCGATGAACTTTTCCAACGACTGAGTTTTTGGTCACGTCCAAACGTCGCCCAATCTCACTGGTCGGCAACCCTTCGTTCCACAGCGCAATTAGCGCTGCAACGCGTACGGCCGTCCATTCCGGCTGCACCTTCGTTGCTTCTGGAACTTCTTTTTGTTCTGAATTGTCTTCTAGCATTTTGCCCCTTAAATCTGCGCCAAATCGTCTTCCAATCTGGAAAGTTAGTGACGATCCGCGTAAGACCCTCCCTCTATGTTGTAATTTACATAAACACACATGATCTAGGGGGTTCTACTATATTCTGCCAATTTCTGCAACCTACAGCACAATATATTGTGTATAACTTGGAGAATTCTGGGGATAAATCCACAAGGTTTTGGCTTTGCAATAAGTTTGTTTTCTTATCCGTCGGCTCGGGGCATATACTGTCTTCAGGTGAAAACGAGGAAAAAGCGGTGACGGATTACCCTAAAAAAGGCCTTTCCGATTGGAATGACGCGGCCAAAACTGAACTAAAAGGTAAAGCGCCCGAAGACCTTGCTGTGGAAACACCCGAGGGGATTTCCATCAAGTCGCTTTACACGGCCCGTGATTTGGAAGATCTGGAATACGCCGACACGCTGCCCGGCTTCGCGCCCTTTGTGCGTGGACCCAGGGCGACGATGTATACAGGGCGTGCCTGGACGATCCGACAATACGCAGGATTTTCTACAGCAGAAGATTCAAATGCCTTTTACCGGGATAATTTAGCTGCCGGACAAAAGGGGCTTTCTGTCGCATTCGATTTGGCGACCCACCGGGGATATGATTCTGACCATCCCCGGGTGATTGGCGATGTCGGCATGGCTGGGGTTGCAATTGATTCCGTCGAAGACATGAAAATTCTGTTCGACGGAATCCCGCTTGATCAAATGAGCGTATCGATGACCATGAACGGGGCGGTGCTGCCGGTACTGGCTGGATTTATTGTTGCCGGCGAAGAGCAAGGGGCCCGGCAGGATCAACTATCGGGCACCATTCAGAACGACATCCTGAAGGAATTTATGGTCCGCAACACTTATATCTACCCCCCAGACCCGAGCATGCGGATTGTCGCTGATATTATCGAATACACGGCAGAGCACATGCCGAAGTTCAATTCAATTTCGATTTCCGGCTATCACATGCAGGAAGCGGGCGCGACCCTGGTTCAGGAATTGGCCTTCACGTTGGCTGATGGGGTGGAATACGTACGTCGGGCGACAGATCGCGGACTTGATATCGATGACTTTGCGCCGCGCCTAAGTTTCTTTTTTAACGTCGGCATGAACTTTTTTATGGAGATCGCCAAGCTCCGCGCGGCGCGGTTTTTGTGGGCAGAATTGATGCAGGAGTTTGAGCCCAAGGACCCCCGCTCGTTGACGCTTCGAACACATTGTCAGACATCCGGCGTCTCACTTACAGCCAAGGACCCTTATAACAATGTCGTTCGCACCACGATTGAAGCCATGGCCGCAGTGTTGGGGGGGACGCAAAGTCTCCACACGAATTCGTTCGACGAAGCCCTGGCTCTACCGTCAAAATTCTCAGCCCGAATCGCGCGTAACACACAGCTGATTATCGCCGAAGAAACCGGCATCCCCCAAGTCATTGATCCGTTGGGCGGCAGCTACTACGTCGAAAGCCTGACCCAGTCCATGGTGGCGGAAGCCCGTAAATTGATCGCCGAAGTGGAAGCCTTGGGTGGGATGACCCGCGCTAACGAAATCGGCATGCCGAAGCAGCGCATCGAAGAAGCAGCCGCCCGTCGCCAAGCGCGGATCGATCGTGGTGAAGAAGTCGTTGTCGGTGTCAACAAGTATGAACCAACCGAGCAAACCAATATCGATGTCCTTGAAGTTGACAACACAGCCGTTCGAGAAAGCCAAATTGCACGCCTAAAGAAAATTAGGACAACCCGCGATGAAGCCGCCTGCAAGAAATCCCTGGATGCTCTCAAACAAGCGGCAGCGTCCGAGAGTGGGAATTTATTGGCACTGGCAATCGACGCCACTCGGGCGCGGGCAACAGGTGGCGAAATTTCAGAAACCTTGGCCGAAGTCTATACCCGCTATCATGCGGAAGTTCGGTCCGTCTCAGGTATATATGGAGCAGCCTATATGGGAGATGCAGACTTCGAGGCCATCAAAACCCAGTTGGAAAAATTTGCCCACGAAGAAGGCCGCCGCCCCCGTATGCTGGTCGCCAAGATGGGGCAAGACGGTCACGACCGTGGTGCCAAGGTGATCGCCACCTCATTCGCCGATATTGGCTTTGATGTGGATATCTCTCCCTTATTCCAAACCCCGGGCGAAGCCGCCAAACAGGCGATTGAAAATGACGTCCACTTGGTTGGGGTGTCGACCCACGCTGGCGGTCATAAGACCCTGGTGCCGGAACTCATTCGGACCCTGAACGAACTGGACGCGGATAATATTTTCGTTGTCTGTGGCGGCGTTATACCAGAACAAGATTTTGCCTTCCTTTATGAGGCCGGAGTCTCCGCCATCTATGGTCCAGGAACGCATATTCCGACGGCCGCACTGGAAATTCTTGAAACCATTCGTCGGCACCGCAAGTCCGCGTAAGTGCGAAAATTTATTATTAACTTTTTTTAGGTTAATATTATTTTTAATGAATAAAAACAATCTATTAAACTTGTTATTTAATGAAATTATGGCACGTATTTTTTTAATCACTCGAAGTTCTTCGTGCAAATTGGTAGGCTCTATGGGATAATGTTCCCATGCTTCGTCACGCAGATATTTGGAATGCAATCGACCGCTTAGCGCGAGAGAATGGCCTCTCCGCGTCAGGCCTTGCGCGCCGCGCAGGTCTGGATCCGACAACATTTAACAGAAGCAAACGTGTCACGCGCGACAACAAGCAGCGCTGGCCGAGCACAGAAAGCATCGCCAAGATTTTAGAGGCCACCAGCGCGACACTGGGCGAATTTGTCTCTTACGTAGGTGATGGTGGCGACGGCGGCACATACAAAAATATTCCCCTCCTCGGCTTCGCACAGGCAGGAGTGTCCGGCTACTTCGATGATGCCGGCTATCCGGTCGGCGGATCGTGGGATGAAATTCGCTTTCCGGGCTTGGCCGATGCGCACGCCTATGCGTTGGAAATAACCGGTAGTAGCATGGAACCCGCCTACCGTGACGGCGACATCGTCATCATTTCACCAGAGGCCAACACGCGACGCGGCGACCGGGTGGTGGTCAAGACAACCGACGGTGAAATTATGGCAAAACAGCTTCTTCGAAGCTCCGCCCTAAAAATCGAGTTGACATCCTTCAATCCTGAGCATGAAGACCGTAGCATCTCGGTCGAAGACGTCGATTGGATTGCCCGTATTATTTGGGCGAGCCAATAGGACCCAATAAAACTATGTGCTTAGATCTTCACCCGCGACTGCACGATTGATCAGGTCAATACTTTCCTGAACCCCGTAAAGCGCGATGAAGGAGCCCATGCGAGGCCCCTGGCTTTGTCCCAGCAGAATTTCATAGAGCGCCTTAAACCAAGACTTCAAATCTTCGAAAGGATGGTTCTTTCCGATTTGGTACACTTCGGTTTGGATCGCGGACGCGTCGGCATCTTTATCCAAACCTGTTAATGTCTTCGCCAAATCTTCCAACGCCTTCTTTTCAACATCGGAAGCCGCGCGATATTGCTTCGCCGGCTTTACGAAATCCCGGTAATAGTTGATCGCGTACTCTACGAGATTATCCAAGATCGGAGCACTCTCCGGCGTCGCGTCTGGGCGGTAGCGGGAGATAAAGTGCCACAGCACCGATTTGTCTTCCGAATGGCACACATTCGCTAGATTAAGCAGGACATTAAAGCTCAGGTGAGAATCCTCGTGCGGCGGATGACCTGAATGAATATGCCACGCGGGACTGTCCAACTTCTTGTCATCTTCCAGGCTCGGAAACTTTTCTAAATGGGTCAGATAATCATCAACGTTCCGGGGAATAACATCGAAATACAATCGCTTTGCAGCCCTCGGCTTTTGATACATGAACATCGACAGGCTTTCCGGCGGTGCATAGCGGAGCCATTCTTCGACCGACAATCCGTTGCCTCTCGACTTCGAAATCTTTTCTGCGTTTTCATCCAAGAATAATTCGTAGGTAAAACCGACCGGCGGCTTGCCTTCTATGATCCGGCAAATTTTTCCGGACAATCGAACCGAGTCGATCAAGTCCTTGCCTGACATTTCATAGTCGACATCTAGCGCCGTCCAGCGCATCGCCCAGTCTGCCTTCCATTGCAGCTTACAACGGCCGCCAGTCACTGGTGTCTCAACACGAGACCCGTCTTCGTCCTGATAAACAATCGTGCCTGCGGCTACGTCTCGTTCGACAACAGGAACCTGCAACACCCGCCCGGTCTTTGGACAGACCGGCAAGAACGGACTGTAGGTCGCTTGGCGTTCCGCACCGAGGGTCGGCAGGATGACATTGATCACCGCATCAAAGCGTTCCAGCACCTTCATCAAGGTCGCGTCGAATTCACCAGACGTATAACAGTCGGTCGCACTTTTAAATTCATAGTCGAAACCGAACGCGTCCAAGAAGGACCGAAGTCGGGCATTGTTGTGATGGCCAAAACTTTCGTGGGTGCCGAACGGGTCGGGAACTTGCGTCAACGGCTTTTCCAGATGCTCGGCCAGCATTTCCTTGTTCGGAACATTATCAGGCACTTTGCGCAACCCATCCATATCGTCCGAGAAGGCGAACAGACGTGTTGGGATATCGCTCAGGGTCTCAAAAGCTTTACGGACCATCGACGTTCGTGCGACTTCCCCAAAGGTCCCGATATGTGGCAATCCAGATGGCCCATACCCTGTCTGAAACAGCACATACCCTTTCTCTGGCACCTTGTCGCCAAGTTGCTTAAGAATGCTGCGCGCCTCGGCAAAGGGCCAGGCGTTGGATTGGAGGGCGTATTCGCGGTCTTGGCTCATGATATTTCTAACAGTTCAAAGTCCTAGTGGTATAAATCTAACATATGGCACCCATACGATCAGGGTTCCTGTTTTCTCGGTAGGAAGGCTTGTGCAGGCGATGCTATCGCATCGTCAAGCATGCCTGACACCCCGAGAAAGCAGGAAACCTGACCCTGCGGGCGGTTTTCCGAGACCACCGGACGTCGTTGCGCGGCCCTTGTGATGCATAAGCATCACGGCGAACCACGCGCCTCGCCGGGGGTCTCGGAAAACCGTCGTATGGGTATCATCTGTTAGATTCATACCACTGGATGCGCCGGGAACGTAAGGCGGAGAGCGAGGAACGTCAACCGACCTCTCAGAATACCCAATCCTCCGTTGACAGCAGCGCGGAAGTGGGGAAGCTTGCGAACCAAACGGAGGAGCTTAATGGAATTTACAACACTCGGCAGAACCGGCCTGAAAGTCAGCGTCGCGGGACTTGGTTGCGGCGGCGGCAGCAGACTCGGTCAAGGACAGGATAAAAGCGAAGCGCACTCCGTGCGTCTGGTGCGCCAAGCCTTGGACCTCGGCGTCAATTTTCTTGATACCGCTGCTTCCTATGGCACGGAGGCCATTGTTGGCAAAGCGATCAAGGAGTTGGACCGGACGTCGGTTATTGTTTCAACCAAACATCATGTTATCGGCAAGGGGCATGTGTTTACGCCTGAGGAAATTACCGCTGCCATCGACAAATCTCTTGCTGAAATGAACACCGATTATGTTGATATTTTTTATCTGCACGGGGTTGCAACCAAATATCACGAGCACGTGCGCGATAATCTAATGCCCGCTTTGGAAAAGGTGCGCGACTCAGGCAAGGTTCGCTTTCTCGGGATTTCCGAGTTGGCCTATGACGATCACGACCACGACCTACTTGGCAAATCTTTGGATGACGATTTGTTCGACGTGGTAATGTTAGCCTTCAATATGATGAACCAAAATGCCCGCACGGCAGTCTTTCCAAAAACCCAAGCGCTAAACGTCGGCACCACGATTATGTTCGCGGTTCGAAGTATTTTCAGTGTCCCGGGTCGATTGGCTGCGGATATCAAAAAATTAATCGAGGCCGGTGAATTGCCTGACAGTCTAGGCGCTACGGATAAGCCACTCGATTTTCTCGTCCATGAAGACGGCGCCGAAAGTATTATGGATGCCGCGTATCGATATGTCCGTCATGATCCTGGCGCAGACGTAATCTTGTTCGGAACAGGGTCGCCAGAACATTTAGAAACCAACCTAGCGTCCATCCTGAGGCCACCACTACCCGACTCGGACGTCGCAAAAATTCACGACTTGTTTCATCACCTTAAGGGCGTTGGGGTTGACTTTCCCGCCGGGCGGGAAGATTTGATGAAACGGCTTCACGGGTAGTAAAATTAATTTAATTTTTCAAAGGATCATACCACAGGCGTTTATCTTTAAAGGGCGTTTCTGGACTTAGCAGTGGGTTCTCTACTTTAAAAATTGTCCGGTTTTTTAATCCAAGCCGGTCAATCGCCGGTTTATGATACTTCATAAAAATTTTGTCATAGGTCCCGTCTTCGATCATCGACATCATGCCCTCTTGCGCCCGGTCCGCGAGCCTCTGCCCCTTCCTTGTATTTGAAAACCAGAAGTACATCGGTAAAGGATAATAAAATAGAATATCTTTCTCTATATGCAAATTCGGCATCGAACCCTTACGCTGGTCAAATTCAGCTATTATTTCGACAGCCGATCTTTGAAATGCATTAAATCGTTTCGCCAGCAGCATCTTAAACAAGCCGTCATAATTCGACCCCGTCACCACATTAAAACCATTATGTTTTAGAATTTGCACGTCGAGCCAACCGGCACCTTGACCCACTGTAAATTTTCTTAAATCGTCAAGATTCTTAACAGCACTAAACTTGGATTGATTTTCTTTTCTGATCAAATAGACCATGTATCCAGAAAGATTTTTATCAACGGGAATGCGGATAGGAACAAGTTTTCTCTCGAACTCCATGGATGTGCCTAGATGCATGACGGTTATAATTCCCGTCGCTTTTATTAATTCGATCGCCTGCCGATTTTCGCTCATAGGAATTGAGGGCGTTAAACTGTATTTTCCATAATTTGATTTTGTCCTTTCCAGCGCCGTTCGGAGAATTTTCCAGTGATATTCATATCTCTTATCGGCTGCCGATTCTGGTGCATTGTGAATGTACGCCATCCCCTCTTCTGCGAAGGCCACAATATGAAATTGCATGAATAGAATAATAAAAACGGCGAATTTTCCTAACCGCCTCATTCACTTCTCCCGATACTAGCTTAACGTTACAAAAATTATTAGTTGGAGACTATATCCAAGCTTTAATCAAATCATTCGAAAATTCACATGTGGAGTTTTTCTTTAGCACATATCAACCTAAAACATATGGGTTGGTTTAAAAGTTCTACAAGGAAATACGGATCACAAATCTGTTAAAAATCCTTGCAACAAGATTAATCTCCATTTAGCGCTCATTAGAAAATTAATTTATTTTTGTTAATGTTTAACTATATTTTTAATTGCAAAATTTAGATTCAATCGACAAGAAAAAAACAAAAAATTGAGTGTATGCGAAAATTAAGTGAACTCGGGTTGTCGGCTTCCCCACAGCTATGCCGACAACCCGGTTCGTTTCTAAGCGGCCTTCCGGTTGCGCGCCAGCCATGATTCAACCAGCGCCACCGTTTGGTCTACGGAATCATTTTGCATGCCCTTCTGGGCGGCCAGAGTTTTCACCAGACAATCGACGCGTTCAATATTGGGCGCGCCGCCAGCTAAGGCCCGTGCTGCGGATGAAGGCTTGGCCAATCCATTCGCGGCGTTCGCATACTTTTCGAACGGAACCATATCAGCGGGATCGGCACCTAGGGACTGACACAACTCACCCACCCAATTGTAAACCGAACGAGAGAGTTCAAGGTCGCTGTGAACGGCTTCCTTGATCGGACGCA
Source organism: Rhodospirillaceae bacterium (assembly GCA_018660465.1). Classification (NCBI taxonomy): domain Bacteria; kingdom Pseudomonadati; phylum Pseudomonadota; class Alphaproteobacteria; order Rhodospirillales; family Rhodospirillaceae; species Rhodospirillaceae bacterium. The sequence continues at coordinate 58,909 of JABJKH010000088.1, read as the reverse complement.
TTTCGTCCTCTTGGATGCAACGGTAATTACCAGCCAATAACATGCTCCATTTTGCCAGCGGCACAAAAATTGAGTCATGGACCTTCAACTTCACTGGCAATTCAATTTCGCCGTCGCCGGAGTCAAACTTGATGGCTTCGATATCCGCCTGCATCTGACGCAGCATGGCGGTGTGCTCATCGGAATCAAATCGGGCAACTTTAAAATTAGTCGGCAGCGCGACTTGCAGAATATTTGTTGGCTCTTCCGGTGGGCGGAACGCTTGTGGATCAGGACTACACAGGGTCAACAAACCAGGCTCAAAACTGTCCCAGACTGTGTCGTCTGTATAGCACCCGGTCAGTGTGGAGACATCAACGCCCGGAATTCGTGCCAAGTAAGGTTTTGGTGGCATGTTCATGATCGACATGCAGGGCACTTTGGATTTAGCTACAGCATCCAACAATTCACGCACGCCCGGCGAGCGATATTGAGGTTCCTGCATCGCCAACGCGATCAAATCATAGTCCGACGGATTAACCTGATCCGGCGTCGCAGCAGACAGATCACCTTCTGCATTCCGTGAATCGATCTCAACCAATTCATCCCGGCCTTTGACCGGCATGCGAACCCGTGCGCCGTCGGAATTAAACAAGGCTGCCTCATCCGGCAAGCACACTAATTTTACCGAATGGCCCGCAAGAATTAATTTAGTTGCCAACAGGGACCCATAAGACGCCCCCATGATCATCACGCTATATTTAGTACTCATAAAATCCATCCCACCTGTCGAAAATTTATTGATGGAGGGAGACTAATTCGCGGGATTCTCAAAGACAAGCAGCAGTTATTACATCTTTTTTATCTAATATATAAAAGATTAATACTCTTACCCGCCCGCTTCATCCGCAGGAATACCCTGAATACCCCAACTCGTATCTTTCGCCGTAACGAATGTCAGGTCGTCGTCACCAATGACAACCGTCGAATGGATGGCTCCGGCCGGGATATGAATGATGTCGTCTTCGCCAACGACCCTTTCCTCGCCCTCAATTGTCACCTGCGCTTGCCCGCCCAATATAATTATAAATTGTTCGTTGGGATGGCTGTGTGGTTCAGCGCGTGTTCCAGTTGGAATAGTTAGCTTGCCAAATATAACCCGCTCACCATCGACCCAAGCTCCGTTAGTCGTTGAGTATTTTTCACCGGCAAGCCGGTTTTCCATTTCCTTGGTATTATAAAAATATTGAGCCATGACAAATTCCCATTAATTTGATTGTTACGAATTTAGCTATTCGCCTGCGGGTGGCTTGGCGCAGACCAGATCATAGGCGTAGCGTTCTTTCAGCGTCCCGAAGTGCTCGAATACGTCCTGGGTAACGCCATAGGCTTCCTCGGTGATTTCTACATGCGGTGTCCAACAGCCAAGTTGCTGATAGGTCGCGATGCAATCGGCGAGTACGCTTTCGTCAATTTTCGGAAAATATTCTTTTTCAGCCTTAGCGATTTCAGCCGCCGGGGTCTCATTGATCCAAGCCCGCGTTTTTTTGTATCCGCGCATAAAAGCCTTAGCCATGTCCGTATCCAACCATTCCCGCATTGTGCAGAGACTGGAAAATCCACACGGCCCAATTTGTGTGCCGACTTGAGCAACAACGTGGCCGACGCCATCCGCCTCTAATTGCTGCGGGAACGGTCCTTGTTGAACGACGTATTGTCCTTGGCCGTCGCGGAACGCTTTATCAATATCAGCCGCACCGCCTGGATTAATTGGATTGATCTTATCAAAGTCGATCCCGGCCTTATGGCATGCGTACATGAACATGGCCTTGGGTTGCCCCCCGCCAAACAGAACCACATCAGCCCCTTCCAACTTATCCCAGGAAAAGTCAGGGTCGGCTTCACGTCCCGTTACAAAGAAACCATCCATCTCATTGATCTGCGCAAAGTGGACGGTCTTCGGTGTTTCCCCTTTGGCGAGGGTCGTGAATCCTTGGCTGAGCGCCGACTGCACAACATGCGCCGAGCCATCCAACAAAGCCTCAATCGCCGACTTCCCCGGCGGTGCCACAGACCAATCAACCTCCAACCCCTCATCCGCCAAGAACCCGCCGGCAAAGGTGGAGATCAACGGCGTATAGAAGGCAGAGAATAATGTGAATTGGATGTTTATTTTGGTCATGGTGATTCCTCTATTTCCAAATTGGTTTGCCATTGCCTGGCAGGCCGTATTGTTCCCATTTTTTTGTCACCTCTTCAACAACATCGTCCGTCATCCGAATCTTTCGACCCCATTCGCGTTTGGTTTCGGGGTATAGCTTTGCTGTTGCGTCCAAGCCCATTTTGCTGCCGAGGCTGGGTTCGGGGGAGGCGAAGTCGAGGTAGTCGATGGGGGTGTTTTCGATGAGGGTGACATCGCGAGCGGGATCCATGTTGGTTGAGATCGCCCAGATGACGTCGTTCCAGTCACGGGCGTTAAGATCATCATCAATGACAATCACGAACTTGGTATACATGAACTGGCGCAAGTACGACCAGACGCCCAGCATGATCCGCTTGGCATGGCCAGGATAGGCCTTCTTCATGGACACCACCGCAATCCGGTACGAGCAGCCTTCCGGTGGTAACCAGAAGTCGGTGATTTCTGGGAATTGTTGTTTGAACAACGGCACGAACACATCGTTCAATGCCTCACCCAAAATCGAAGGCTCATCCGGCGGACGTCCGGTATAGGTCGAGAGATAAATCGGGTCTTTGCGCATGGTGATGGCGCTGACCGTAAACACGGGGAAAGATTCCACTGAATTATAGTAGCCTGTGTGATCGCCATACGGGCCTTCATCGGCCATGTCTTCGAGAGAAACATGTCCCTCTATCACAATTTCAGCCGTGGCTGGGACTTGCAACGGTACAGTCTTGCAATCGACCAGTTCAACCTTTTGGCCGCGCAACAGTCCGGCAAATTGATATTCGGACAACGTATCGGGCACTGGTGTAACGGCTGCTAGGATCGTCCCCGGATCAGCCCCCAAGACCGCCGCCACCGGCATTGGATCATCGCGTTTTTCTTTCCAGCGGGCGAATTGCTGTGCGCCGCCGCGGTGCTTAAGCCAGCGCATCAGGGTGGTCTTCGGGCCTGTGACCTGCATGCGGTAAATGCCGAGATTAGGGGTGTCGCGCTTATCGCCGCCTTTGGTGTTTGCATCAGGCCCCTGGCTCACTACCAATGGCCAGGTGATCAGCGGCGCCGGTTCCCCCGGCCAACAAGTCTGGATGGGTAATTTTCCGAGATCAATATCGTCGCCGGTCCAAACCACTTCTTGGCAGGGTGCCGACCCGGTGGTTTTTGGTTTCATCGCCATAACTGTTTTAAGCAATGGCAACATTTCCAGAGCCTCGCGCCAGCCGCCAGGTGGTTCTGGTTGACGCAGAAACGCCAGTGTCTCGCCAACTTCGCGGAGTTCGTCAGGCTTTCGGTTCATCCCCCAAGCGACCCGTTCGACAGTGCCGAATAAGTTCACCAGTACAGGGATATCAGAGGCACGACCGTCTTCCCGCAGGACATTTTCAAACAGCACGGCAGGCCCACCATCAACCATCAATCGCGTCTGGATTTCAGTCATTTCCAGAACCGTGGAGACAGGCTCACTCACCCGGACCAATTGTCCGTCTTTTTCCAACTTATCCAAAAAGTCACGTAGACTGGCGTATGCCATCGCTAATGTTCCCCTACTCTTGCCCCTATTGACATCCGATGAAGAGGCTAAGGTCAAGAATCTTCACACCTTTTTTAGATTTTTTATTTACCGTGACGGCCATCACCGACGGGCGCATTTAATATTAGTAAAGTTGTATTTGGTTTTAATCGGCGATACGCTTTTTCGATCACACCTGGGGATGGGCGGGATATTTTAAGATGCCGGAAAATTCTGTACAAACGGACCCCATTGGGGCCGACAGCTTTGCCCGATTGATTGAAATCGGCATTGCGCTTTCAGCGGAGCATAATCATGACCGCCTGATGGAAAACATTCTTATGGAGGCCAAGGATCTGTGTAACGCGGATGGCGGGACACTGTATCTACGGAACGAAGATAACGGCCTGAAGTTCGAAATCATGCGAACGGACTCACTAAACATCGCCATGGGTGGCACCACCGGAAAAGATATTCCTTTCCCGCCGCTCCAAATGTACGACACAAAAACCGGCGCTCCCAATGAAAAAAACATTGCCAGTTATGCTGCCGTCACTGGCGAGACCGTCAACATCAAAGACGCCTATAAAACCCGCCGATTCGACTTCACCGGCACCAAAAAATTCGATCAAGGCACCGGCTATCGTTCTAAGTCATTCCTGACAGTCCCGCTGAAAAATCATGACGGCGAAGTCATTGGTGTCATTCAACTCCTCAATGCTCAAGACCCAAAGACCGGCGAAGTCATCGCCTTCAGTGATAGTATTCAACCCTTGATCCGAGCTTTGGTTTCGCAGGCCGCCGTGGCGCTCGACAACCAATTGCTCCTGGAAGCACAGAAAAAGCTTCTGGACAGCTTTATCGAGTTGATCGCGTCTGCGATTGACGCCAAGTCGCCTTATACCGGCGGGCACTGCCAACGCGTCCCTGAACTGACCAAGATGCTGGCTGCCGCAGCCTGCGACTCTGATGCCGACCCGTTCAAAGAATTCGATATGGACGAGGATGAAACCTACGAATTGCACATCGCGGCGTGGCTACATGATTGCGGCAAGGTGACAACGCCGGAATATGTTGTCGACAAGGCGACCAAGCTTGAAACCATCTTCGACCGTATCCACGAAATCCGCATGCGCTTCGAGGTGTTAAAACGCGACGCAGAAATCGATTATTTGAAGGCGCGATTAGAGGGTAAAGAAGACGAAGCGACGCTAAAAAAATCCTACGAAGAAAAGCTTGCTCAAATTGACGATGACTTTGACTTCATCGCGACATCCAACGTCGGCGGCGAATTCATGGCACCTGAACTGGTCGACCGAGTCAAACAGATCGCCGATATAGAGTGGACGCGAACCTTGGATGATCGAAAAGGCGTCGGCTACGAAGAATTAAAGCGCATGGAACGTGCGCCTGCAAAGGCACTGCCAGTAACAGAAAGACTGCTTGCCGATAAAGAAGAACATATTTTCGACCGTGATCCTTCGACAGTCATGGGGCCTGACAATCCTTACGGCTTCAAGCTGGAAACGCCTGAGCACCTGTTCAACAAAGGTGAGATTTATAACCTGACCATTGGTCGCGGCACCCTAACCAACGAAGACCGCTTTAAGATTAACGAACACATGGTACAAACCATTGTCATGCTGGAGCATCTGCCGTTCCCGAAGAACCTCGCACGGGTGCCGGAATACGCTGGAGGCCACCACGAAACTTTGATCGGTACTGGATATCCGAAAAAACTGAGCAAGGAAGATATGACAATCCCAGCCCGCGCGATGGCTATTGCCGACATTTTCGAAGCACTAACAGCCGCCGACCGGCCCTATAAGATGCCCAAAAAGCTCAGCGATAGCATCAAGATTATGTCGTTCATGAAAAAGGATCAGCACATCGACGAAGACTTGTTCAAACTGTTCCTGACGTCAGGCGTCTACAAGGATTATGCAAAAATGTACCTGCTGCCTGAACAGTTGGACGAAGTCGATATCGAGCAATATCTTAGCTAATTATGGTCAGCCCTATTGATCACGCGCAGGCCTATCCGTTTTTTATTCCGCATTATTCGTACGTCTTAACCGGTGACGATTATACCGCCTTGGCGGGCGACGTATCCGTTGCCACTTTGACGGAAGGACTGACGCCTGTGATCGCATCGGGCTCTAATCGCTCGCCAGAACAGTTGGCTCGGAAGTATAAGAATGGGCCAACTGATCCGGTGGTTGTAACGCGCGCCGAACTCCACGAATTTGATTCCGTGTATTCAGCCCATTTTGCGGGTTATGGTTCCATCGCTGCAACCCTGCAACATGCCCCCGGTGCCGTGAGCGAACTCTCCATTACATGGTTGAACCCTGCTCAGTTGGGCCGCATGCATGAGACTGAATCGCTCGGCGTTAATTACGACTACGGATGTTTAACCGATATCCGTCTTGAAGTTGAAAACGGTCCCACCCTATCGGAGGCATACGTTTACAACAGTCTCCAGGGTTGCATGAGTTTAGATGGCGATGCTGTCGCACTGTCTGAGATAAAAACTAAAAACCGAAATGGACCGTCTTTTTCTCAACCGGAAGCCCAAATCCATGCCAGAGACCACCTGGAACCGGGCATGCCACTTGAAGAATTTATTCAGGGATGCATTGACGATCCCACCCTACGGCACCGCCGGACAGAAGCGCTGGAAGCAAGCGCGATCCCATTTTCCTATTCTGGGTTTAAGAGGGAACTATAACGTTTACACCACAACCCGACCGGCCAACACGCCGCCAACGACCAACCAGCCAACCCAGCGGTTAGATTTAAATTTATCCAGGCAATCCTTGGAATTGTTAATATCCACTTGGGATGCCTGCCAAGCCAAATGACCCGCGACGAGGGCTAATGCAACATAGAACGGCCAGGTCAGTCCCGCCGAATACCCTGCACCAAATAGGAAGAACGTCGTCAGTCCGTAGAAAAGGAACAACCAGGGCCTCGTGCCACTACCAAGTCGAAGAGCAGACGACTTAAGACCAATCATTGAATCGTCTTCTTTGTCCTGATGCGCATAAATCGTGTCGTAGCCCAAGGTCCAGAACAAGCACGCCGTATAGAGGAACAATGCCGGACGACCGACATCGCCCCAAACAACTGCCCATCCGATCAGCGCCCCCCAATTGAAGGTCAGCCCCAGCACAATCTGCGGCCAATAGGTAATCCGTTTCATAAACGGATAAATCCCGACCAACAGCAACGACGAAGCCCCAAGGACCACCGTGAACCAATTGAACTGCAGCAATACAGCAAGCCCGACAGCCAGCTGCAGCCCCAAGAATACCAAGGCTTGGAATACAGTAATATCGCCATTGGGAATAGGGCGGAGGGAAGTTCGGGCGACTTGGCCATCAAAATTGCGATCAACGATGTCGTTGATGGTACACCCTGCACCACGCATTACAAATGCTCCGATGACAAATAAGGTTGCGTACAAGGGATTGGGCCACCCTTCAGAAGCAAGGGCCAGCCCCCACCAACACGGGAACAGCAGCAACCAAGTGCCGATTGGTCGATCAACTCGAGCCAGCCGCAAATAAGGCCGGGCTGGCGCAGGCGCTAGCCGGTCGATCCAACTCTCGGTCGGAATATCACTTGCTGAACTCTTGACCGTATCCATCATGGCTATATGTAATACGACTCCAAGGTACCATCACCTGTCAACGCCTAAGGTAACTAATGATGACAATATCCAAAGGGAAGGCTCGATTATACGTAGAAAATGAATTGAGCCCAAACGTTCAGTTCGTTCTCGACAAAGATCAGGCCCATTATTTAAATCGAGTCATGCGATGTAATGCAGGTGATCCTATTGATGTCTTCAATGGCCAAGACGGCGAATGGCAGTGCCACATCAGCCAAATTAGCAAGGCCAATGCCGAATTAACCGTTAACATCCAGACCCGGAGGCAAATTTCAACCAACGGCCCCTGGCTGGCGTTTGCGCCAGTCAAAAAAACGCGCACCGATTTCATAGTTGAAAAAGCGACCGAGCTTGGCGTTTCTGCCCTGATCCCGATTTTTACGGTCAACACCGCGACCAGTCGGGTTAACGCCGAACGCTTACAAGCCATTGCGATAGAAGCCGCCGAACAATGTCGTCGCTTGGATGTACCAAAGGTTCATTCCGCCCAAACGTTACAATCGTTTCTGGACGGTCCCCTCTTGAACCGAACCCTTTTCGTGCTAAATGAAACTGGGAATGGAAGACCTCTTCCGACCATAATTAAAAGTGAGAAGAAAACACCAGATGCCTGTTTCGTGGTCGGCCCGGAAGGGGGATTCCAGACCACCGAACTTGACGCCTTGGGCAAATTACCATTTGTTACGATGGTCGGTGTCGGCCCCCGCATATTACGTGCTGAAACTGCCGCATTGGCAGCGCTTAGCTGTTGGCAAGCGTTGACCGGAGCCTGGGGAAGGGACTAACCCCGCCCCAAGTTATTACAATATAAGAGCTAATTGGAATTTTAGATGACTTCTTTGAGCCCTCAGAATGGCGAGCGTATCGGTGATAAGAAACCGCTTATTGAGTATATCGAACAGGGCTGCAAACCCCGTGAGAACTGGCGAATCGGTACCGAACATGAGAAATTCGCCTATCATTTGGATACCTTAGAACCGCTGGAATACGAAGGCGACGTCGGCGTCCGCGCGCTGTTGGATGGTCTCACGCAATTCGGTTGGGAGCCGGTCTTGGAAAATGGCAATCCGATTGCCATGAAAAAAGATGATAAAAGTTCTATCTCGCTAGAACCAGCGGGTCAGATCGAGCTTTCTGGCGCGCCGGTGGAAACCGTGCATCAGACCTGCTCCGAAGTGCATGAACATTTAAAGCAGGTCAAGCAACTGGCAGCAGGAATGGGCATCGGATTTTTAGGACTGGGCTACCACCCTAAATTAACCGCATCAGACATGCCGTGGATGCCAAAGGGCCGCTATAAAATCATGCGCGACCATATGCCCCGGCGTGGCACCCTTGGCCTGGAGATGATGCAGGCTACCTGCACGGTTCAAGTGAACCTTGATTTTAATTCCGAAGAAAACATGGTCAAAATGTTTCGCGTGGCGGTGGCCCTACAACCTATCGCAACAGCACTTTGGGCAAATTCACCCTTCAAACAAGGCAGCCCGTCCGGTTTCTTAAGCTACCGCAGCAACATTTGGACCGACACGGACCCAGACCGTTGCGGCATGTTGCCGTTTGTCTTTGAAGATGGATTCGGTTTCGAGCGATACGTAGATTACATCTTGGATGTACCGATGTATTTCGTCTATCGCGATGGGAAATACATTGATGTCGCGGGTCATTCCTTCAAAGACTTCATGGCTGGCAAGTTGGAGGCTCTTCCTGGCGAACGACCGACGATTAAAGATTTCGAAGACCACCTGAGCACCGCCTTCCCCGAAGTAAGATTAAAGCAATTCATTGAAATGCGCGGTGCCGATGGCGGGTCCTGGGACCGATTATGTGCGTTACCGGCATTCTGGGTCGGGCTCCTATACGATCAGAATTCTCTGGATGCAGCCTGGGACTTGGTTAAGGACTGGACCGTTGAGGAAATGGAAACTTTACGAACCGACGTCCCAAAACTCGCCTTGGCCGCCACGTTGCGAAACCGAACGGCGCAGGAGATTGCTGAAGCCGTGTTGGAACTCTCCCATCAAGGTCTAAGCCAACGGAACAACCTGGACAAAGTCGGCATGAACGAAACTCATTTCTTGAAACCACTTTTCCGAATTGCCGAATCAGGCCTGACACCAGCGGAAGAATTGCTGGCGGCTTATGAAGGGCGTTGGCATGGCAACGTTGAAGAAGTTTTTCGGGAATACGCCTACTAGGTCATGTCCTCACAAAAGTTCCGTTGTGCGGGGCTTTGCTGTCATCTATCATTTCACAAATATCATTATACCGTGAGGAGAGCCGTAATGGACTGGAAGAAAAAACTGGGATTTATCGTACCCTCGTGGAACACAGTGATGGAATACGAGTGCCAGCGACTTGCACCGGAAGGCGTCTCTACTCATTTCACCCGGATAAAACACACCGACGATGAGGAGGAAACCCTTCTTCACATGCTCACCGAGGTGCCAGATCTGGCTGACCTTCTTGGCCACGCGAGCCTAGATGCCATCTGCTTCGGATGCACGGGTGGCAGCTTCGTGCGCCCCGGCATGGATCAGGAGATCATTGAGGTAATCAAAGAACGGACCGGCATCCCCGCCACGACAACATCGACTGCTCTTGTCGAGGCCATGCGCGCGATGGATATCTCCCGCGTTGCCATTGCCTCACCGTATCCGAAATGGCTCAACGAGCGGCTGGTCGCCTATCTCGAAGATAAGGGAATAAAAACCGTTACCGAAAAAGGGCTCGACACGGAGTGCCCGGCGTTCCTGGGGCCCGAGAATTCGATGAAGCTTGCTCGCGAGGTGGATTCGCCCGAGGCAGACGGCATCTTCATCAGCTGCACAAATTTTCGCGCCTTAGAGGGCGTAGAGGAACTTGAGGACGAACTTGGCAAGCCTGTGCTAACAAGCAACACGACGGCGATGTGGCACACCCTGCTCACATCGGGGTACGATGTGCCCACCTCGGGTGGCGGGCGGCTCTTAGCGGGCGGCTCTTAAGCGAGCCTCTCGCCCTGCGCTTGGGTCGGCAGCAACAACGCCCCGATTACGATCATCACCGCAGAACCAGCTGTTACGGCCATTACCATCCCAAATCCACCACCCGCACCGAGAATATATCTCGCGCATAAAAGCGCCAGAGCCCCAATTATCAAATTCAGCAAAAATTTAAAGGACAGCGTCTTCGCCCGCCATTCGTCAGGTACATAGCGCGACAAGACCGCATCCGTAATCGGGACTTGTCCGAAGATGAAGGCCAATGCCAACAGTGTTGCGAAGAACAGCGCATAATCAGTTTGCAGCGCCATCAGCCCAATGAACACCGGTTGCCCCAAAGCTACCGTCATAAGTATCGGACGGACTTGATGCCGGTCGACAATCCGCCCGGTGACAAGCTGAGCGAAGGACGCAACGGCGAAAACCAGAGCCGCCAGCATTCCCGTCGTTGCGACATCGACAGTAATCTCGCTCAAGCTTACCTCGAACATGCGCGGGATGACGAAGGTTATGGTTCCAAAGATGAAGCCACCTGCGGCTGTTATCAGCGTTAGCGCACAAAGCGCCCGCTTCCAACCGGGTGCAAATCCGATCATTTCTTTTTCCCGAGCGATTGCTTCTAACTGCTCAATCTGGCTCCTTTTGACGAATTGAGCGTATCCCACACCAATCATGATCGATATGACGCCGGGCACGATAAACGCCATGCGCCAGTCAAAATCTGCAAGGATGAACCCCGTAATCAAGGGTGCCGCCGCGACACCCATGTGACCCCAAACCCCGTTAATCCCCAGCCGCCAGCCAACGTTGCCGCCGCCGTGGATAACCATGGTAACGCCGACCGGGTGATAGATTGCCGCAAAGATTCCGAGAACGGCCAACCCGAAGCCCATTTGCAGAGGTGTCTCGGCAAAACTCGTCGCGATAGAGGCGAGGCCAATACCAACAAAAAAGACGACGATCATGCCATTGCGGTCCCATTTGTCAGCCAGGTATGCGGCGACCGGGGCGCACGCGCCGTACAGCAACAGCGACGGGATGCCATACGGGATCATTTCGGCATAGGCACCGTCTTCCGCCAGCCCGAACGCCAGACCCGCGCTAAACGCGGCCTTCGCGAAGATCAGCACGAACATATGATCAACAAAGTGGCCGACGTTCAAAAACCGGTGGCGAAGTCTTTGAGGCTGCAAGATAATTTACTTTCGGAATTTGCGATCAGAAATTGATCACTAGGCCTGATAATTAACACCTTCTATTAAGCGCATGCAATCCCGCACATATTCCGCCACAACGTAAAACTATTTCTGTAACATGTGTTAATATTTTTGTCACATGGCGTTCATTTCAATGAAACAGGGCTCAATTAATATTGTCATCAATGACGTAAATTGAGAGCGGGAGTTTTACGATGGCGCGTCAAATTTTTATCAACTCTGGAAATTCCATCGATGTTGATAGAGCTTCAAACGACAATCAGGAATTCAACCTGACTGCAGAAATTGGGTTATACTCCGATAACATGAAGACCATGGCGTCTAAGTTCTCAGATCTCGCAGATACTGCGCAAAATTGTAAGGTGAAAATCCAACAATGCCGCGAAGACGGATTGGAGATGCTACAACACTCTAAGGACCTGGGAACTCGTTGTCGAAGCGCCTGGGAAAGTGAGTCTATCGCCAAAATGGTCGAACAAAGAGACGCCATTATAAGACAAAGGTTAGAAAGAAAATAGAAATAGGCGCAATCGTTAGCCCCCCCTACCCTATGTTACCCCCCCTATCCTATGTTACATCCTCGGCCGCCGTCGACCGGAAGTGCCGCGCCAGTGATGAATTTGGCTTCGTCGGACGCTAGAAAGAGTGCGGCATAGGCAACATCCCAGGCGGTTCCCATTTTACCCAACAGCGGAATTTTCGCATCCCGTTCGGCAGCGACGTCTTCCCGTGATCGACCCCAAGCCTCAGCCCGACGATCAACCGCCATGGGCGTGTCCATCAATCCTGGTAGGATCACATTGGCGCGCACCCCATATTCTGCATTCTGGATGGCAAGCTGTTCTGTCAACGCAATCATTGCCGATTTGGTCGCCTTGTAACCGACCCAGGGGTAATTCTCCCACGCTGCCATTGAAGAGATGCTGACAATCGCTCCCGACCCCTGCTCGCGCATCCCCGGCAAGGTGTGCTTGCAGGCGTAGACCATGCCGCGCAGATTGACGCTAACGATTTTATCAAAGGACTCGGTTGTGATCTCAGTCATCGGTGCATCACCAGCCTCAACACTCATTCCTACATTATAATGCAGGATATCGATCCGTCCCCACCGCGCGACGCAGTCCTGAACCGCGGCCTCGACAGCGGCCTCATCCGTCACGTCGGCTTCGACCGCCGCTGCTTCACCACCTTCGTCTTTGATCATGGCAACGGTTTCTTCTGCCGAGGCGAGATAACGATCAACGGCCAGAATACGAGCCCCTTCTCTTGCGAATAATACGGACGTTGCGCGTCCATTGCCAATTGCCGGCGATGACCCAGGGGCCTGCCCTGCGCCAATGATCATTGCTGTTTTGTCTTTTAGTCGCATCTCTTAATTTCTCCGAAATTAATACAAATCAAAATCCACCCCCGCCACCGCCACCGCCGCCGCCACCTGAAAATCCACCGCCCCCGCTACCGCTGCTGCTGGGAGCCGTAGCAGATGAGCCGAGGGCGTCAGAAAATGAATTGCTAAGATTATCACCAAGGCCCGAAAGTCCATGGCTGTTCCATGATGACCCTGAGTACCAGCCGGGTTGGTAGCCGCGTCCAGGATCATTACCAGCGCCCGAAAGCAGGCCGGCAAATCGCGTACTCCATTCGTGGCCGACATCAAGCGCCAGAGCGTAAGGCAAATAAGCCTCAAAAAGCTCCGGTGTTTCCTTCGGCGGGTGCAGAGCCTCCAGACGATGTTTCTCCGCCACCGAGAGATAAAGTTTAAAACCGTTGATCTGGTCCATCACTCGCCGACCCTTGAGAGTGGGTGCGCGAAGTAGGTTGTGGAAAAACGGAACAAACGCCGCAATCAAGACCATCAGACACGCCGTCGGCAGCGATACCGCGTCTGCTAAAAAGATGAGCCCCGCAACTTCGCCAATCAGGAAAGGGGCAGCAAATAAAGTGTTAACGATCGCGGTGATAACACCCTTGCCGCCGTTGGTAACAGCCTTCCATGTATTAATTGACCTGACGATGAGCCCATAGCAACCCGCTGTCCACCCTGAAACCCATAGCGCCATAAATAGGACCAATTCGTGGTCAGATGACAGACCGGCAATAAACAATACGGTGATTACAGAAAGCACGATGCCTGGCAATAAATAGAGGCGGTTGGTATTGAAGTGGATGGTTTCCAATTCCCGCTTTAATTTTTTCTCCAGAGCCCCCCGAGCTCCACCAATTTTCCCGTGGTTTTCATTGTCCAGCTCTACGGATTGCGCGCCAGAAAACAGTACCCTCGACAATGCCTTTTCACCCGGCGATAAATTAGCCGTGTCGCTTGAAGTTCGAGTTACATAGAAGGTTCCATTATCATCCTCGATCTTGAGTGCCCCTTTTACCGCCATGCTGACAACCGCAGCCGCAAAGACCGTGTTGTCGAATCGCATATTCGAAAGGTAGCGCGACGCCGCCGGTGAAAAACCCTTTGGGGCTTCAAACAACGGAACAATTGGCCCACCGACCAGATCACGACCAACCCGGTTCCAGGCAAATAGGTAATAGGCAAGGACCAAAAGAAGGCCTACCAGTGCAGCGATAATGCTCAGATTTTCTTCGAGCACCTGCGTCGCCTTTTGGGCACCCTTAGGTTCAACGACAAAACCCTTGGGCCACGCAACGGCAATGGTCAGACCTTCACCCCGATTAAGCCGGTTCGTGGTTGAAAAACGGAGACTGCCGTCTAGATCGGTCGTTGCAGAATACGCCTGACCTTTCGAACCCCGCCGACCAGTGTAAGCAGCACTTTGCACAACCTTGGCCCCAGCAGGCAAGTGCACCACGGCCTCTGCCTGACGGATTGGAAATGCCCACCTGTCGCCCGTCACATTCCAATAAATTTCGTCGAAGTCTTTAAAATAACCAATCTGGCGATCCGTTTTGTAGGTCAGTTGGAAAGTATGAACGCCCGGCTTTATGAATTTATCTTTGTTGCCCATGTAAACCCTGGGACCATCGGAACGCTTCTCGACCCAGAAATCAATTGTCTGGCCTTCCCGGGTGACGCCCAGCACTTTGAATCCAGCGCGAACTGTATTGCCCTGACGGTTGGTATACGCTGTCGGAAAGTCACGGTAGATGCCGCGCTTAATTTCCTGGCCTGCGCTCTGCACGGTGATGGTTTCTATGACCGTGACGGTTGAATCCCCATGCACGGATATTTGACTCTCGAAGTTGAGAATTTCTTCTTGCGCGGCGACAGCCCCGCTGGCGCATAGAACCAACGCCGCCCCAAAAAATAATAATTGCACAAAAAATATTTGGCGGAAGGTGCGCATGGCTAATCGAACGATACCGTCGGAACAGCACGAGCCGCTGGATCTTCTAATTCAAAGAATTCAGCCTTTTGAAACTGGAAATGATTGGCGACTAAGTTGGACGGAAATGAATCAATCTGGATATTAAGGTCGCGTACGGCCCCGTTGTAATAACGCCGGGACAGTTGGATTTGTTCTTCCGTCTCCTCCAGAGACCCTTGCAATTCAATAAAATTCTGGTTCGCCTTTAGGTCGGGATAATCCTCGGCAACAGCAAATAATTTTCCGAGCGCCACCCCTAATAGACCCTCAACTTGACTTCTATCCCCTGGTGCACCCGCATTCAGCGACCGGGTACGAAGCTCGGTCACGCTTTCCAGCACTTCCTTTTCGTGGCCGACGTAGCCCTTTACGGTCTCGATAAGGTTGGGAATTAAATTTGCCCGGCGTTTCAATTGGACGTCAATGCCGCTCCAACCTTCTTCGACCATGGTCTTTTTCCGGACCAAGCGATTATAGATCATAATCGCCCAGAGCAGTATCACCCCGACGATGCTCAGAATAATAACGAACGCTTCCATAGTAGGCATTCCTCCTCACTGGCAGAGTTCTGAAGGTAAGTCTGCCAAATCCCTGTTCCTGGCACAACCGCCTAACCTACCTTGCAGCAGGCCTATACCGGCGCTTATATTAGGGCCTTCAAACCGGCGAAAGTCCCTCTATGAATTCTCCGACGACCGACGCTGAAAAGCCTCCGCGCCAATCCTTCGCAGCCCTACGCCACCCTGGCGCCCGCATGTATTTAGTCGGCAGTGCGCTGGCGATGATGGCCGATAACATCGAACACGTGATTACGTATTGGGTGATCTTTCAAAAGTTTCAATCCCCCGCCTTAGCGGGCTTCGCTGTTATTTCACACTGGCTGCCATTTCTTTTATTTTCATTTCTCTCTGGTGCGTTAGCTGATCGATATGACCCCCGGCGCATTGTTCAATTCGGTATGGGCTTGTTCATGATCGCGTCGCTGTGTTGGGGGTATTTGATCTACACCGATACCCTGGAGATGTGGCATGCGGGTGTGTTGTTGATCGTTCACGGATTTGCCGGTGTGTTTTGGGGACCCGCGTCGCAAATGCTGATCCATGACATTGTCGGCGGGGCGCAACTGCAAAGTGGTGTTCGATTGCTGGCAACGTCGCGCAAGCTCGGTATCTTATTGGGACCAGCGATTGGCGGCGGCATGATGTTGTTGTTTGGGCCTGCTTTGGGGCTGCTGGTTAATGTGTTGATCTATTTGCCGCTCACCCTTTGGCTGTGGAAGGCACCCTATGGAAAACATGCCAACGGAGAGAAGTCACCAAGACGTGCACTGCGTGGTTTTGCAGATATCTTGCCTACAATTCGCAGTGTCGCCGGAAATTCGACGATCTTCTCCATGATCTTACTGGTGGGTGCGGCGTCGCTGTTCATCGGCAGCGCCCATCAGGCGCAGATGCCGGAATTCACCCGCGATCTCGGCTATGGACAATCGGGTTTGTATTATAGCGTTCTCCTCGCTGCCAATGCAGCGGGGGCTGTGATTGCTGGAATTGTCCTCGAAAGTGGCAACCTGTTGGAAGCGAAGCCTAGAACAGCCATTATTCTGGTTCTTATCTGGTGCTTCGCCATTGCAGGCTTTGCGATATCGACAAGTTATCCGCTGTCCTTGGCCTTGTTGTTTATCTCAGGATTTATGAACCTTGCCTACAGTTCCATGGCGCAAACATTGGTCCAGCTCAACGCGCCAACGGAAATTCGCGGGCGGGTTATCGGCCTCTACAACATGGCCTTTCTCGGCATGATGACGTTTAGCGGGCTTTCCATCGGCGTCGGTGGCAGCTTTATCGGCATTCACTGGTCGTTGGGTCTAAGTGCCTGCGCCTTGTCGCTCGCCACCGTGGGATTGATGGCCTACGTATCGGCGCGCCAACGGGCTGCGAGCGCCTAGACCGCTGTACCCCCAACAGTCAGGTTGTCGATCTTTGTCGTCGGTTGACCAACACCGACCGGAACCCCTTGGCCATCCTTGCCGCAAGTTCCGACCCCCGTATCCAAGGCCATGTCGTTGCCGATCATCGATACACGGGTCAGCACATCAGGGCCGTTTCCAATTAAGGTCGCGCCTTTGACAGGTACGCCGACTTTGCCGCCTTCGATCATGTAGGCTTCGGTGCAGGTGAAGACAAATTTTCCGGATGTGATATCAACCTGCCCGCCGCCGAAATTCACCGCATACAGCCCCTTATCGACCGAGCCGATAATTTCGTCCGGGTCTTTGTCACCATTGATCATGTAGGTGTTGGTCATGCGCGGAATGGGACTGTGGGCATAGCTTTGCCTTCGCCCGTTCCCGGTCGCGGGTACTCCCATCAGACGCGCATTCAAACGGTCCTGCATATAGCCTGTGAGGATACCATCCTCAATCAACACCGTGCGTTGGGTCGGCGTGCCTTCGTCATCAATGGTCAGCGAGCCGCGACGGTCTGACATTGTGCCATCATCTACCACGGTGACGCCAGGAGACGCCACCCGTTCGCCCATCAGGCCCGCGAACGCAGACGTGCCCTTGCGGTTAAAATCACCTTCCAAACCATGGCCGATGGCTTCGTGCAGCATGATCCCCGGCCAGCCAGGGCCAAGTACCACCGGCATTTCACCCGCCGGTGCGGGCACGGATTCCAAATTAATCAACGCCTGTTGCAAGGCTTTGTCGACTGCACCCTTCCAGGTTTCCGGCTTCAGATATTCATCATAGGTCACCCGACCGCCTGCGCCGAAACTGCCGGCTTCCATGCGGTCGCCTTGTCCAACCACGACGGAAACGTTCAGCCGCACCAAGGGACGGATGTCGCCAGCGCGCTCACCGCCCGGTCGAATGATCTGCACCGCCTGCCAGTTTCCGCTCAACGATGCGGTGACCTGCTGGACCCGTTCATCCTTGCCCCGCGCATAGGCATCAATGTCGGCCATCAGCTTGACCTTTGTCTCAAACGCGACGAGGCCCAAAGGATTGTCGTCAATGTAGAGGCCTTGGTTGGTGCCAACAGGCCCTGCGGCCATCGTCCCGCCATGGCCAGCACTGACTGACTTAACAGTTTCACCCGCACGCTTGATGGCGTCTTCGCTCAGGTCGGAGGCATGAGAATATCCGGTTGTCTCCCCAGCGACAGCCCGTAAGCCAAATCCCTGCGCGGTATCAAAGTTGGCGCTTTTAAGCTGGCCATCATCGAACATTACGCTTTCCGATTGACAGTATTCCAAGAACAACTCGCCATCGTCAGACCCCGCCAATGAGTCCTCAACAATCGCCTCAACGCGATTCTGATCCAACCCCGCCCGCTCAAAAAACAACCCATCCGTGGCTACAAGATTTGACATACATTTTTCCTAACTGAGCTGAGGCCCTAAAAAACTTTGTAAGGATTATAATATGGGAAGGCCCCGGACCCAATACTAGAGAGCGGCGAAATAGGCATGAACAAATAAAAACCGTCCCAGACCTTTCATAGCCCCTCAAGCACGAAAAATATTGAGGGGGATAAAATGCAAGATTTCCTGAGAAGATTTAAACAAATGCCATTCAGGCGGCATCTCGTTTACCTGAACTTGCTCCTGATATTCTGCTATTTGGCGCTAGCGTTAAAAATTTGTTCTACGCCGCCGGGTGGGTGGTAGAGTTCGGACAATGATACCCCGAACAAAAAAATGTTCCTTCAATTTACGTTTTCTATTGACCCTCAACCCTCTTCTCTAGTACATCAAAAACATCGTGGTGATTTGGTCAACCGGCTTGCGGCCACGTAAAACAACTCGCTAAAAAGGTTTCGCGCTGATGACAGCCCTAACCGTATCCCGGTGGGGCTTTTTTTGTTGGTGTTGTTTGAGACCGGGCGAATACAGATGGAGAAATACGATGAGTGACGATAAATCAAAAGAATCATGGCGTCCGGCCACCAACCTAGTTCGGGGTGGCTTAGAGCGATCTCAATTCGGCGAAACCAGCGAAGGGCTGTTCATGACGTCGGGCTATATCTACGAGTCCGCGGAACAGGCCGAACGCGCGTTTAAGCGCGAGGAAGACCGATTTATCTATTCCCGCTATTCCAACCCCACCGTTGCCATGTTCGAAAAACGCATGGCGCTGATGGAGGGCGCGGACTATTGCCAAGCATTTTCAAGTGGCATGGCTGCCATGTTTGCCGCTGTCGCAAGCCCCTTAAAAGCGGGCGACCGGGTGGTTGCATCGCGCGCACTATTTGGGTCCTGCCATTACATTATCGCCGAACAGCTTCCGCGTTTTGGCGTTGAGACGGTTCTGGTGGACGGTCGTGATTTGAATGCGTGGGAGGAAGCATTATCCAAACCCACCAAGGCTGTGTTCTTGGAAACACCTTCAAACCCAACATTGGAAATTATCGACCTGAAGGCCGTCACGGAAATGGCGCACAAAGCTGGGGCGCGAATGGTTGTCGACAATATTTTTGCATCGCCAGTGCTCCAACATCCGTTCGAGTACGGCTGCGACATCATCATTTATTCAACGACCAAGCACATCGACGGCCAGGGCCGGACGATGGGTGGTGCACTACTGACCAATGACGAAGAATTTTTCAATGATGAAATGACTCCCTTCATTCGTCATACAGGCCCGTCAATGAGCCCGTTTAATGCATGGGTGTGCTTGAAGGGATTGGAGACTCTGCCGCTTCGGGTGAAGCATCACTGCGCCAGTACCATTGACGTCGCCGAGTTCTTGGGCGAGCAGAACGGTATTAACCGGGTGATCTATCCAGGCCTGAAAAGTCATCCGCAACACGACCTCGCCATGTCGCAAATGAGCGCGGGCGGGACTGTCGTATCGTTCGAAGTCGCGGGCGGCAAGAAAGGCGCGTTCAAGTTCCTGAATGCGCTGGAACTGATCGATATCTCCAACAACTTGGGCGATGCCAAAAGCCTCGTCACCCATCCGGCAACCACGACCCATTCAAGACTGTCCGATGACGAACGGGCCGAGTTCGGGATCGGCGATGATCTTGTTCGGGTTTCAGTCGGTTTGGAAGATGTCGACGATATTAAGGAAGATCTGGTGCGAGCGCTTAAAGCCTCACAAAGCTAGAAAGATTTGAAGGGTTAGCCCTGCATCCAGGGCAGCCCTTCGACTTTCCAGCCACCAACATGGCCGCGGTGGCCGTCGCTGTCTTTATCGCCTTCAAAGCCCGTGGCAATGTTGTAGCAGGTGGCGTAGCCTTCAGCCGTCATGGTGATGGCTGCGGCTTTGGAGCGTACGCCGGAACGACATAGAAACAGCAGCGGTGCGTCTTTATCAGAAATTTTGGCCGACAGCTCGCCCACAAATTCGGGATTACTTTCCATCGCCGGAAATACTTTCCATTCCAGCAACACAGTCTCTTTGCTCAGACTGGAAATATCGGCTTGGCCGACATAGACCCATTCGGCAGTCGTGCGGACATCAATAAGCACGGCCTTTGGGTCGTCGGCTAAAATCTTCCACGCTTCGGCGGGCATAATATCGCCAGCATAGCCTTCATCTGACATGAGATTTCTCCTACCTCAGGAGGCTATTCTAATACAGCCAGCATATCGGCGACACTGGTAAATTTCTTACGCGGTGCCGGATCGATCGCATTGGCAATTTCCGCTGCGTCGATTTTTTGCCAATCGGCATAACTGACGACACGTACACTGCGCTCTGCCATTAATTTACTCAAACCATCGCGGCCTGCCTTGCCACCGTCTTCGGGAAAGTCTTCATTGATATTATTCGCCGCCATTACACCGTCAGGTCGGTTGGTGGAGATAACACCGCTTGGGCCGCGTTTGATCCAGCCTGCTACATACAGCCCGTCTGACACGCGACCGTCTTCGTTGGGGATGATATTCCAATCGTCGCGGAACAGCGCACCTGGAACAGGGGCCGAGCGATATCCGATGGCCGAAACCACCAGACCACATTCGACATCGAAGGTTTCGCCGGTACCCACGGCCCGACCATCAATGACTTCGGTTTTTTCAAGTCTCAGGCCTTCGACCTTGTCACCGCCCAGAATTTCAACGGGTGACGCAAAGAAATGCAGCCCCAATGTTTTATCCGCACCGCTGGTATCCAACTCGGCAAATTCCTTTAGGGATGTAAGGTTGCGTTCCTTCAGACGAAGTTCCCGCGCGTCCTCAATTTCACCGACATCGTCGGGCAGCTGATCGCCATCAACCACAGGCATGCATTCTTCCAAATGACCGAGCTCACGCAATTCCACGTTGGTGAACTTGGCCTCAATCGGACCGCGCCGCCCATACATGGTGATATTCTTAAGCGATGATTCATTGATCGCGTCCCGCGCATAATCAGGCAGATCAAACTGTGTTAACTCTTCGGGCGAGCGCATCAACAACCGCGCCACATCAATGGCCACGTTGCCATTACCGATCACCGCCGCATTGGTCACGTTAAGGTCTGGGTTAAGGTCGGTGTAATCTGGATGGCCATTGTACCAGCTGACAAATGCCGCCGAACCAAAAACACCTATTTTGTCCTCACCCGGAATATTGGCTGGAGTATCAAGTCCACCGCCGACGCTTAAAACGACCGCGTCATAAAGCGCGTGCATTTCTTCTAAGCTGAGATCGGTACCGAGCTCCACATTGCCAAAATATTCAACGCCGTCAGTAGCTAAAGTTTTCTCAAACTTTTTGGCAATCTTTTTGGTCGTCTGATGGTCCGGTGCAACGCCAGCTCGAATGAGACCAAACGGCGATGGCAGACGCTCGATGACATCAACCTGTACATCACGATCTAATTTTAGGAGGGCATCAGCCGTGTAAAATCCAGCCGGGCCCGCCCCGACAACAGCAATTTTAAGGGGCATATCCGAAAAATCCGTTTTAGTTAATTTTTATGACACTTCCCACGTTGCACCGCTTCGGAGTAACGCGTTGATGTCGTTTACCTCACCTGCTTGTTTCTTGGCGTCTTCCACTTGCGTGACAACGCTCTGTTCGTAACTGGGGGTAGGGTCGCAATATATGACGCCAATGGCAACCGGCATGTGTGGTGGCTCCATCGCCGCCAGCATTGTCGCCACCGTCCGATTTGTTTCGTCATGAACCAAAAGATCGGCCTCAGTTACGCCATTTTCGCCAAGGGTTACGACTTCCAATTCAAGCTCACCCGGCTTAATACGAATGCCTTTTTCACTGTCATTGCCAAAAATCAGCGGCTTGCCGTTTTCAACCAGGACTTGGTTATCTTTGGCTATCGTCTTGTCTGTAATGTGCTTATGAACATCGTCATTATAAACGATGCAGTTCTGCAAAATTTCAACGAACGAAGCACCCTTGTGCTCGTGCGAGCGCTTGAACAAATCCACCAGTTGCTTGGCCTGAGTATCAATGCCGCGCGCTACGAACCGAGCAGAAGCCCCCAATGCAAACACGCCTGCTGAAACAGGGTTTTCGACTGATCCTACAGGTGTCGATGGCGACTTCGTGCCGACGGCTGATGTCGGTGAATATTGGCCCTTTGTCAGGCCGTAAATTCGGTTGTTAAACAAAAGAATGTTTAGATCCACATTGCGGCGCAAAACGTGCAGCAGATGGTTGCCACCGATGGACAACGCATCGCCGTCACCCGTTACAACCCAAACATCAAGATCGGGATTGGCGAGCTTTAGGCCCGTAGCGACTGCAGGGGCGCGACCGTGAATGGTATGAAAGCCATAGGTTTCCATATAATAGGGGAAACGCGCGGCACATCCGATCCCAGACACGAACACCGTGTTCTCTTTGGTGACGCCCATATCCGGCAAGGCACGCTGCATTGCTTTCAAGATTGCATAATCACCACACCCCGGGCACCAGCGAACTTCCTGGTCCGTTGCGAAATCTTTTGCCGTTAGTTTCTCAGGCGATGCGACAACATTCATTTTTATGCCTCCAGCCTCTTACGAATTTCATCTTCGATCTCTGAAATGCGGAACGGTTGACCCGTTACTTTATTCAGCCCCTCTGCCGGCACCAAATATTCAGATCGAAGTAATGTAACCAATTGGCCGGTATTCATTTCCGGTACCATGACCTGTTCGAACCCTCTCAACAATTCGCCCAACCCATTGGGAAGCGGCGACAAATACCGAAGATGGATATGCGATACCTTAAAGCCCTTCGCCCGAAGCGAACTGACAGCCCGGTTAATCGGCCCATAGGTCGATCCCCAACCGACCACCGCCATTTGGCCGGTGTCGTCACCTTCCTCAACGGTCTGGGTCGGAATATCGTCCGCAACACCCGCAATCTTGGCCATGCGCACATTGGTCATGCGTTGATGGTTTTCCGGGTTGTAGGAAATATGGCCGGTATCATAGTCCCGTTCGATACCACCGATCCGATGTTCCAGTCCCGGCGTGCCTGGTATCGCCCAATTACGCGCCAACGTCTTGTCGTCGCGTAGGAAGGGATGAAAGCCTTCCGGGTCGTCCCTAAATTCGACTGGGAACGGCTCAACATCATTAACGTCTGGAAGCCGCCACGGCTCCGCCGCGTTGGCAATATAACCATCCGTTAGAACCATGACCGGTGTCATATACTTTGTCGCAATCCGCACAGCTTCAATCGCGACACCAAATGTATCCGATGGCGAATTCGCCGACAGGACAACAATTGGGCTATCGGCATTGCGTCCGAACACGGCCTGATAAAGATCTGATTGTTCGGTCTTTGTCGGCAGTCCCGTAGACGGGCCTGCACGCTGAACGTTGAGAATAATCAGCGGCAGTTCCACACCAATTGCTAAGCCGATGGCTTCGCCTTTCAAGGCAATGCCCGGGCCCGAACTGCTGGTCACACCTAGGGCACCACCATAAGAAGCCCCAATGGCCGAACATACCGCAGCAATTTCATCTTCCGCCTGAAACGTCACAACCCCATATTGTTTGAGGTTCGACAGCGTATGAAGGATTGGCGATGCTGGCGTGATTGGGTAAGAGCCCAACATAATTTTCAGCCCGGCTTTCTCCGCCCCTGCCAAAAGTCCGTAGGACAAGGCTTCGTTGCCAGTCACAGTCCGGTACGTGCCGGGGACAACTTCCGCCTTCTCGACCGTAAACCCGGTCAATTCATGGTGCAGTTCTGCTGTTTCACCAAAAGCGTGTCCGGCGTTCAACGCGGCGACGTTTGCCGCGATCACTTCTGGGCGGCGCTTGAATTTTTCCTTAAGCCAATTGACCGTCGGCGTACGCCCGCGACCATACATCCAAAAGACCAGCCCTAAGGTCCAAAAGTTCTTACATCGGGATGCTTCCTTGGAACTAAGGCCACATTCTTTAACGGCTTCACCGTTCAGGCGCGATATGTCAATTTCGACAACCCGGTAATTATCCAGACTGCCATCTTCCAGGGGGTTAGTCTCATAACCCGCTTTACGCAAATTGCGCTCGGTAAACGCGCCTGTGTCCAGGATTAAAACACCCCCCGCACGCAGATCACCCAATTCGACCTTCAGCGCTGCTGGGTTCATGGTTACTAAGGCATCAAGCGCATCGCCAGAGGTTTTGATGGTATGCGATCCGAAATTGATCTGGAACGCCGACACCCCAAAAGTGGTGCCAACGGGCGCCCTAATTTCCGCAGGAAAATCCGGGAAGGTCGCCAACTCGTTACCAGCAAGCGCCGTCGCCTGGGTAAACTGACTGCCAGTAACCTGTATTCCATCTCCAGAATCGCCTGCAAACCGAACAATTGCCGCGTCCAGTTTTGTCCGATGCCCCTTTGCAGAATCTTTTACCGCAGAATTAATCGTAGACATAATTTCCTCGTTATCTCGTGACCCCACCAGTGTGCCTGAAACCCTTGGCTTATATGAGAATTTTCTAATTTACACCGCATAATTCCATCCAATTTAAAGGGTCTTTTTCACGCATCTCATCTGGTTAGGTGGCTATATTCCTCTGATGCCGCCAAGGCAATGAAAAAAGGGTTCTTGGCTCACCGGAAGACTTCCCGTAAAAACACACTTATAGGGAAATTGGGGCTAAAATGAGCAACGAAAATTCAAAACTTGATTTGTTAAGCGACCTGTTAGAACGCGCAAAGGCGGCTGGGGCCAGTTCAGCTGACGCCCTTTTTGTCGAGTCGGTATCACTTTCGGTGGCCCGCAGACTTGGAAATCCGGAAAATTTGGAACGCTCTGAAAGTGCTGATTTGGGACTTCGGGCCTTTGTTGGCAATCGCCAAGCCATCGTCTCGTCTTCGGATACATCAGAAAACGCCTTGGATGAATTGGTGAGCCGGGTCGTGGCAATGGCCAAATCGGTGCCGGAAGACCCCTACTGTGGTCTTGCTGACCCAGGACAACTGGCCACAGAAATCCCCGATCTGGATATGTGTGATGATTTGGAACCTGACACTGGGGTCATGGAAGCCTGGGCTCAGGAAGCCGAAGATGCTGCCCGGGCTGTTGAAGGCGTCACCAATTCCGAAGGTGCAGAAGCTGGGTGGGGGAAGTATTCAGTCGCACTGGCCTCCTCAAACGGTTTTGCGCAGGCTTATGCGCGTTCCGGCTCCAGCCTCAGCGTTTCCGTCATCGCCGGTAGCGGCACAGAAATGGAGCGGGATTACGATTACACCAGCGCGGTCTACGCAACAGACATGATGGGGGCGCAAGAGATTGGTCGGTCTGCCGGTGAAAAATCCGTCCGTCGATTGAACCCGCGCAAGGTTGAAACCGGACAAGTCCCAGTTGTCTATGACCCTCGGGTATCGCGTAGCATTGTCGGTCATTTGGCAGGTGCTGTTAGTGGGACTGCTGTCGCGCGCGGCACAACATTCTTAAAAGACAGTCTGGACCAGGAAATTTTCCCCACATCAGTCAACATCATCGATAACCCCTTACGCACGCGGGGGCTGAAGTCGAAACCCTTTGATGGCGAAGGCCTGGCGACGAAGCCTGTTAACATTATCGAAAATGGCAGATTGACGACCTGGGTCATGGACCTCCGCTCGGCCCGACAATTGGGGCTTGAGAGCACAGGACACGCATCGCGTGGTACCTCTGGCCCGCCGTCGCCGTCGACGTCTAATCTTTACCTGGAGGCCGGCAGTGAAAGCCCTGCTGCGATCATCGAAAACATCAAGGCCGGCTTTTACATCACCGAACTGATCGGCTTCGGCGTCAATCAGGTCACAGGTGATTACAGCCGTGGGGCGAGTGGCTTCTGGATTGAAAATGGAGAAATCACCTATCCGGTCAGTGAAGTCACGGTTGCCGGCAAGCTAAAGGATATGTTCGCCAATATTACACCTGCCGATGACCTGGAATTCCGCTATGGTACAGACGCACCGACACTTCTGATTGAAGGCATGACGGTTGCCGGGATATAGGCGATTGATTAGGCTGAACAATTGGCTTTCTTGTGATTAGGTCGAACAATTAGCATTCGTGGCAACAAAGGGTAGCGCGCCTTGGATAACCAGACTTCCACCGTCGCACTGATGGGTCGGCTATGGCGTGAGGCCATCCGCTTCTACAAAGGACGGCTCGCGCTTGCCATGGTCTTTATGGCGGTGATGGCCGCTGCCACAGCAATGAGCGCCTGGCTGATGGAGCCGGTTGTGAATGACATCCTGATCGCCCATGACAAAGACATGCTGTGGCTTGTCGGTGGCGCAATCTTGGCGACCTTCCTGATCAAGGGTGTCGCGAATTATATCCAGGGCATCATTATGAGCCACGTCGGGCTCAGAATTATCGCTGACATGCAAAATCGTCTTTACGGCCACTTGGCTGGAATGGATCTGGCATTTTTCCACAGCGAAAAATCCGGTGCCCTCATGTCTCGGTTTACTGTCGATATTAATTCCATGCGTACTGCTGTATCCAATGCGCTGACGGCATTCGGCAAAGACACATTGACCCTGATTGGACTGATCGGCGTGATGTTCTATCAGGATTGGCAGTTGGGGCTGGTCTCGTTCATAATTTTTCCGGTTGCCATTTATCCAATTGCTCGCCTGGGCCGACGGATGCGAAAAGTCACCGCGAACACACAAGAGGAAATGGGGCTGTTCACCACCCTGCTGCAACAAACTTTCCAGGGAATTCGAGTGGTTAAATCTTACAATATGATCGACTACGAAAAAGATCGGATCGCTGATCTGGTTGATCGAATTTTCAGACTCAATATGAAATCTGCCAGCACCCGCCTGTTGTCGAGCCCGATCATGGAAACCTTGGGCGGGGTCGCGATTGCATCGATCATCGTCTTCGGTGGCAATCAGGTCATTGAAGGACAGACGGATTCAGGATCGCTGGTATCGTTCATCACTGCATTGCTATTGGCCTATGAGCCGATGAAGCGATTAGCCAACTTGAACGCCAGTGTTCAGGAAGGTCTGGCTGGCGCACAACGAACGTTTGACCTACTTGATATCCAAGCGGCAATTACCGAACCTGAGGGGGCCAAAGAACTTAAGGCAGACAATGGTCATGTTCGGCTCGAAAATGTGGAATTTTCCTACAACAGTGATTCGGCGACCCTCCACGGTGTGACCATCGAGGCATTACCCGGCAAGACCGTGGCGCTTGTTGGTCCCTCGGGGTCTGGCAAGTCCACGGTTCTTAATTTGATCCCAAGGTTCCATGACGTGAGCACGGGATCCGTAAGCATTGATGGCCAAGACGTCACCGGAGTCACCTTCGCTTCGTTACATGGTTCTGTTGCTCTGGTCAGCCAGGAAATTACTTTGTTCGACGATACAGTCCGCGCGAATATTGCCTACGGCCGGGCTGGTGCCAGCGAGCAGGAAATTATTGAGGCTGCTCGGAACGCGGCCGCTCATGATTTTATTACCGAATTGCCTGCCGGCTACGACACCGTTGTTGGGGAACAGGGCGTTAAATTATCTGGCGGCCAACGCCAACGCCTGGCCATTGCGCGCGCGATGTTGAAGAACGCGCCAATCTTGCTACTGGATGAAGCGACTTCTGCCCTGGATACAGAATCTGAACGCCAAGTCCAAGCAGCCTTGAATGAATTGATGCAAGGACGGACGACCTTGGTCATCGCTCATCGACTTTCGACTGTGGTCGATGCTGATATAATTTATGTGCTTGAACAGGGCCGTGTGGCTGAGTCTGGAACCCACCAAGAACTCATGGCAAAACATGGTGCCTACGCCCACCTATATGCGCTGCAATTTAGCGATGCTGACGCTGCATCTGAGCAAAACGCTCAAGTCGCTCAGGCTTAGGTCATGTGCTCACAAATGGTGATGAACTGTGATCGATTTAGAAGGCGTTTCGTTAGGAAAGTGGCCGAAAGCGGGGGCCACCCCCCGGTGAGACCTCTTGACGCATCGAAACGCCTTCTAAATCGACCCTTTCAGGGCGTGGCTCTTTTTGCCCCTGATCTGCGTTGTGTCGTCAGTTGTGATGCGCAAGCATCACGCCTTCCTAACGCCTTATCAGAGAACAAAAATAGACACGTCACAGTCAACACCATTTGTGAGCACATGACCTGACATGGCCAAGCCCCTAAAGCGACTCCTGCAAAGTACCGCCGTTCAAATTTTGGCGTGTTGGCTGGGGGCACAATACATTCGATTGGTCGCGGCCACGTGTCGGTGGGAAATAATTCGCGGCGAAATTCCGACCCCGTTTTGGGATAAGGGCGAACCGTTTGTACTGTGTTTCTGGCACGGTCGCTTGTTGATGATGCACAAGTGTTGGCGACAACCGCTGCCCATTCACATGCTGATTTCGCAACATCGCGACGGGCAACTGATTTCCCGCACCGCAAAATATATTGGTGTTAGCTCCATCATTGGTTCATCAAATAAAGGCGGTGCCGAAGCCATCCGCAACATGCTAAAAATTTTCCGCAGCGGGGAATGTATTGGCATTACACCGGACGGCCCCAGAGGACCCCGCATGCGGGCCATTGACGGTGTCATCAACATTGCTCGTCTGGCCGACGCGACGGTTATTCCGGCAACCTATTCTGTTAAGCATCGCAAAGTTTTAGGATCCTGGGATCGCTTCATCGTCCCCAGACCTTTCTCAAAAGGGGCGATTGTTTGGGGTCAACCGATTCGCGTTCCTCGCGACGCTGAACCTGATGATGTTGAAAAATATCGCTTGCAGATCGAAGATGAATTGAATGCCATCTGTGATGAGGCCGATGCGCTGTGTGGGCAACAACCCATCGAGCCTGCCCCCATAGAGGCGCAACCGTCATGATGCTCGGCCTTTACAATTTGACAGCGGCACTGGCATCCCCAGTCATTTGGCTTTACCTAAAACGTCGTAAGGCCCAGGGCAAGGAAGACCCCGTTCGATTTCCAGAACGCCTGGGTATTACAAAAATTCCCCGTCCAGATGGTCCGCTGATTTGGCTTCACGGGGCCAGTGTGGGCGAAGCGATCTCCCTGCTGCCCTTGATCGAACGGCTGCAACAGGCCAGAACCGATGCCACGATCTTAATGACCACGGGCACAGTCACGTCGGCACGGCTGATGGAAGATCGGATGCCCGCCGGGACGATCCACCAATTTGTGCCGGTTGATCGCCTGCCCTATGTGCGACGGTTTCTGGATCACTGGCAGCCTGATCTCGTACTTTGGGCAGAATCAGAATTCTGGCCCAATCTCGTGAGAGAGCCTGCTTGGCGTGGCATTCCCATGGTCCTCGTCAACGGGCGTATTTCGGAAAATTCCTTCAAAGGCTGGCGGCGCTTTTCTGGAACCATGAAAAAATTGTTGTCCGGTTTCTCCCTGTGTCTGGGACAAACCAATACGGATGTCGAACGCCTAACCGTATTGGGGGCACCCGTTGCCAAGTGCCGGGGAAATCTAAAATTCGCCGTCCCGCCTTTGCCTGTCGATGAAGCTAATTTAGCTGCATTGAAAAAGGAATTGGGAGACCGGCCCCTATGGTTGGCGGCGAGCACCCACCAAGGCGAAGAAGAAATTGTTTCCAAGGTTCACACCCAAATCGCAAAACACCATCCTGGACTGTTAAGCATTGTTGTTCCCCGACATGCAACGCGCGGGGAAGAAATTTCCCAAGCCCTTTCCACCTCTGAGCTAAGTATTGCAAGGCGGTCTCAATCAGATGCTGTGACCGCAGAGACAGATATTTATATCGCCGATACGATGGGCGAGTTGGGTTTGTTTTTCCGCCTTGTAAAGGTCGCCTTCATGGGGAAATCTCTGGTCCCGCTGGGCGGGCAAAATCCTTTGGAAGCGATGCGGCTTGATTGCGCTGTGGTTCATGGTCCGCACATGACCAACTTTGCTGATATCGTGCGGCGTATGGGGTCAGCAGGGGCCAGCATCGAAGTTTCTGACGCGACGGCGTTAGCTGAAACCGTTGGTCGGCTTCTGGCAAACGAAAAAGAAATTACGGGCCTCGCCGCAATAGCCAAATCTTTCGCCGAAGCGGAAGAACATGTCTTGGACGATGTCATGGTTGAGTTGAAACCATTCTTGGCCAATCTCTCTGATAAGGACAAATCCGATGCAAGCGCCTAATTTCTGGCGCGGGCCGGGTCCGTCTGTGGCATCCCTTCTGCTCAGCCCCGCAGCGCATATATATGGATTGCTTGGACGCATTCGAAATAATTTTTCCGTCCCCTGGCGCGCCTCTGTGCCCGTAATCTGTATTGGTAATTTAGTCGCGGGCGGAGCGGGCAAAACGCCCGTTGTTCTAAAACTTATCGACATGCTCAAACAGCGCGGCATTAAACCCCACGCCTTGAGCCGAGGGTATGGCGGCACGCTGACCGGCCCCATGCAAGTCGACCCCAGCCGCCACAATTACAGAGAAACCGGCGACGAACCTTTGTTGCTTGCAAAACACGCCCCGACCTGGATTGCCAAGGATCGTGTTCTAGGTGCCCAAGCGGCAACCGAGGCTGCAACAGATGCTGAAGCAATTATCATGGACGACGGCTTCCAAAATCCCGCGTTGGCCAAGGACCTATCCCTGGTCGTGGTCGATGGCAACTATGGCTTTGGCAACGGGCACCTAATTCCGGCAGGCCCTTTGCGGGAATCTATCAAGGACGGGTTAAGACGCGCCCATGCGGTGGTGTTGATCGGCGCGGACTCTGCTGGCGTAGAAGATAGCATCCGCCAGCACGGCCGCGACGACCTGCCGGTCCTGCGCGCCACCATCAAACCCGGCCCAGAAGCCGACGCTCTCAAAAGACAAACCGTCCACGCTTTCGCCGGGATTGGCGAGCCAGAAAAATTCTTCCGCACCTTGGAAGACCTCGGTTGCACAGTCGTAGCGCGAACGCCTTTTGCCGATCACCACCCTTACAGTGCTGCTGAAATAGAAGCTCTAAAGACCGACGCACGCCAACAAAATGCAGTTCTGGTGACAACAGAAAAAGACGCTGTGCGGGTGCCGGAAAATGTTCGAGACGGGATCAAAGTCTTGACAATCACCCTCGAATGGGACGACGAAGCAGGGGTGAATAAGCTTCTCGACCAATTGGAATTCGATGGCCGCTAGAACGCCTTTTGACCGCGCACTTCGTCATCGTCTGTTTTATCCTTTGCAGGCGGTGCTGGCGTTCGTCTTGTTTGGCCTCATCCGCATTATGCCGCTTGGCTTTGCCTCAGGGTTGGGGGGGTGGCTGGGCCGCAGCTTAGGCCCCTGCTTAAAGCTTTCCGAGCAAGCACGAAGAAATCTCGAAAAAGCGTTCCCAGAAAAATCGCCTGCTGAAATAAAGACAATTCTCTATGAGATGTGGGACAACTTAGGACGGACCCTCTTCGAGTTCCCCCATCTCGACCGGCTGAAATTTTATCAAACCGGCAGTCCGGTGGAAGTCATTGGCGCTGAGCATATTGAAAAACTCCGCGACGACGACAGGCCCGGACTTTTTTTTGCTGGGCACTTGGGAAATTGGGAAATTGCGGCTTTGGGCGTCATTCACCGTGACCTGCCAATCCATCTTATTTATCGCGCGCCGAATAATCCGCTGGTGGAAAAGCTCTATCATCACCGCCAACCCGGCGAAGGCGAACTGCTGCCCAAAGGGGCCGAGGGAGCGCGCCGCGCCATTAAACTGTTGAAGGACGGCGCACATCTGGGAATCCTCGCCGACCAAAAAATGAACGATGGCATCCCCGTGCCCTTCTTCGGTCGCGACGCCATGACCGCCCCCGCCTTGGCACAGTTCGCGCTAAAGTACGAATGCCCCGTCGTCCCCGTCCAAGTCGAACGCTTAAAAGGCGCAACCTTCCGCATCACCTTCTATCCCCCAGAAGAATACAAACCCACCGACGACCGCCCCCAAGACGTCGCCCGCATCATGACCAGCGTCAACGCGCGTCTAGAAAAATGGATAAGGCAAAATCCTGCGCAGTGGTTGTGGCTGCATAATCGGTGGCCGGATTAGGGTGATTTGCTGAAGAAGAAACTACTCAAGTAATTTCATTGTTGTCGCGATCGCGCCTAGTCGTTAACGCGGCTTGATAAGTCTCTGATCCTGTCGGTCAGGTAGACAATCCAATATTTTATGAATTCATGGCTCTCGTCCAATTGACGTTTGATATCTTCTGGACCGACAATAACAACTTCCGATTCTTCGATAGCGATCGCAGTGGCACTTCGCGGCGAACCGTCGATCAGCGCGAGTTCGCCAAAAAGCTGGTTGGGAAGAACTGTCGTTAATAGAACATGCTCTCCATTTTGATTCGTTGTAATTCCAACCTTCCCTGCCTTCAAAAGATACGCATTTTCTGCACCGTCACCTTCTCGGAATATAACGGTATTCTTAGAAATGATTTTCCTACTAAGAATTTTTGTATCTTTGCGCTTTTTTATCATAGATCATTCCAAATGAATTAGCCCTATAAGTTCCAGCGTGATCTTAGCCAATCTTAGGTCTTTAAGTTTGGCGGCAACCTTCGTTCTGTATAATTGATCAATACTTTATACAGACCGTTTAAGAATACATCCAGTTCCGTCAAACCTTTCTGATTGTTGAATTCGCGGACCAAATTTAAGGCGAATGAATCCATGCGTCGTGTATCCGCATCATCTGGTCGGCTCTCCATCATTTCAAAAGGCAAAAAACTCTGACAGTAAGAAATTAAGAACTGAAGAGCTTCGCGTCTAAAGTCATCAAGATCTTCGATACGTTTCAGCATTTCAATTCGGTGGCAACAAATTACATCCGTTTCTCCCACGGCGTAAGCAGATGCCATTCGGTTCATGTCCGATATCACGCCCATCTCACCAAAGATTTTCCCGGGTCCCACAATATCGATTTCTTTGTTGGCTCCCTTCACAGATTTTTCAATTCGGATTTCTCCCGTCCTTATGAGATACGCCTCGCCGGCGCGATCACCCTCGGAGAATATCTTCTCCCCATCGGTGAAGGTCCTTTGTTTATAGCTCCCTTTCATTTTAATCTCCTGACGATGCGATGTTGGCGTCTGCACTGAATAAACTGGGATATTGTAGCCTAGAAGAAAAATAGGATACCATTCGTAAGGTCGTCAACGTTTGGAAACTCTACGATGCAATTGAATATCGCGCAGAAAATATTCGGGATCGCGATTGTAATCTTGGTCTTAATGGCCACCGTAGCTATTTTTTCGATCAGATTGACCGCAGATATCAGCCGTGAACTTGACGACGTTGCGGGCAAACAATTGCCCCTTAGTGATACTATAGGCCGAATCAATGTTCGAATCCTTGAACAAGGTTTGTTATTACAGCGGTTGTTCGCATTGCCCGAGGAATCGCCGCAAGCCATTTCCCGAATTAAAATTTTGGTCAAAAATATAAATGCCGATTTTAAAATAGCCCGAAAACTATTTTTAGCCGAAGAAAAATTAGACCACGTGCCGCCATCGATCATACAGTTGCGCGGTGCTCTGGACGACGTTGCGCGTGAGTATAGCGAATTGGAACAACATAGTTTTAATCTTCTCGACCTCCATAAATCAGGTGAAATTGTAGCATTTGAAGCCTTATTGCCTCACCTTAACAAGCAGCAGAATGCCGTTGACCGAGAGATCAATGAGCTGCGTCGTCATGTGGAGATCATTGCTGATGAGGCCGTTAAACGGGCAGATGCAGACGAAAAATTTCTGCTTTTGTTTAATGCCGGATTAACAGCGCTTTCAGCTATGTTAGGCCTTGGGTTTGCCGCCTATGTTACGTTCGTGTTGGTGCGTAATATTCGAAATTTAGTCCGTGCTACGGAAGAGGTGGAAGGTGGGGATTTGGATGTTGAAGTCCCGGTCGTCACTCAGGACGAAGTCGGTAAATTGACCGCCTCATTCAATGGCATGGTAGATGGCCTCAGAATGAAAGAGAGGATCAAGGATACCTTCGGAAAATACATGGACCCTCGTATCGTGGCGGAACTTGTTGAGAGCCCCGAATTGACCCAACTGGGGGGTGACCGACGGGAAATGACCGTCATGTTCATTGATCTTCAGGGGTACACGTCGATCTCTGAAATCTTGCCGCCGGATGATCTGGTTCGCATGCTCAATATGTTCTTGGGCCGCATGACAGATGCCGTTTCTGACAACACGGGCGTGATTAACGATTTTTTAGGTGACGCCGTCATGGCCTATTGGGGCCCACCGTTTACGGCAAAGGACGAACACGCCTCCCTCGCGTGCAAAGCAGCGCTTGAAGCAGTAGAAAATTTTGAGCGATTTAAGGAAGATGTCGTGAAGGATTTTGGCGCGCAGGCCGAAGGCTTAGAACTCAACATGCGCATCGGAGTCTCGTCGGGCGAAATGGTTGCCGGCAATATTGGTTCAGTTGCATCCAGGAAATATTCGGTGATCGGAGATCCGGTTAATCTGGGTGCGCGGCTTGAGGGCGCTAATAAGAACTATGGCACCCGAATTATTTTATCCGAACGGACCCGCGACTTGGCGGGTTCGGCCGTTCATGTTCGCGAACTTGACCTTATCCGCGTCAAGGGCAAGACCGAGCCCACGCGAATATTTGAGTTGCTCCCACAGGAACCTGCAGCTGATCGCTTCTATGACGGCCTGACGGCTTATCGAGCCCAAGACTGGGAGAGCGCCTTGCGTGAATTTCAATCCTGCCTTACCTCAGCCCCCGGTGATCCCGTCCCCACCGTTTTTCTAGAACGTATTTCTCTCCTGAAGGCCCAACCCCCTGGCTCGAATTGGGACGGTGTCTGGGAATTTCAGACAAAGTAGGACGGAGGCGCACGCCGCACCAAATACGTCGTCCATATCATGACCAGCGTAAACGCGCGGCTTCTCTGGATGAGAGGTGGGCTATTTACCGCAAGAGGAATTAAACGTTAGGTCGATTGCGAAAAGCTATAAAATTTCCACATCAATCAAAACTTTGCGCGCCGTCGATGGCGGTGATTGCGATCTTGGCGACGGCGAGGTCTTCTTCGCCGGTGGCAGAGCCAATGCCGATTGCGCCGATGACGTGGCCATCGACAATAATCGGTAGCCCGCCGAACAAGTTCACGCGCTGGCCCTGACTGGCCATTTGAAGTTTGATCTCGTTCCCGACGTTCCCAAAACCGGTGGGCTTCCCGAAAGACGCTGCCGTCCGCGCCTTGGCGATAGCGGAGTCGATGGATTGGGTAAACGCGCCGTCCATGCGCGTAAAGGCCAAAAGATGGCCGCCCGGATCGACGATGGCGATGCATTCGGGCACGCCATCCAATGTCGCTTGTTCGACAGCCTTTTCAAGGACCTTGAAGGCCCCTCCATTCGTTAGCTTCAAAAACGGTTTGGTGTCCGCCATTTACGTCTCCTTCTACAAATACCCGCCACACACAAATCACACCGTCCGGTGAAAGATTTGTAGCCTTAGTCGACCGTAGTCTCTAACTTTAACCGGTCACAACAAAGTTTCGATAGAAAAATACTTGAGCATACCCACATAAGATTTAGGTATTAAATTATAAGTTAAACGAATGGGCTGGCGTTTCTCAAAACCAGCATCCCGAGAATTTTGAAGGAGCAAGCAATGTTGGCAGTAATGGGGGCATTGGACGAGGAAGTCGCGCATTTACGCGACGATATGAAAATCACCGATGAGACGGAACATGCTGGCATTCAAGTAACGCATGGGTCCTTTAAGAACGTTGATATCGTCTTGGCCAAATCTGGGATCGGCAAGGTTAACGCAACCATTTGCACACAGATGTTGATCGATCTTTATAAGCCAACGTCAATGCTGTTCAGCGGGGTTGCCGGCGGACTTCTTCCAAACATGCGGGTTGGTGATGTCGTCGTTGCCAGCCATTTAATCCAATATGATATGGACCTTACTGCCTTCGGTCGCCGCCATGGTGAATTGCCCGGCCGGGATCGATTGATCGAGTGCGACCCGGTCATGGTGCAGGAAGCAGGAAGCTCTTTTGACACGGCGTTTCCTGATCCGGGTGTCGGTCCAAATTTGATGCTTGGCACTATTGCGTCTGGTGACAGATTTATTCAGGACCAGAAAACATTGCGCTGGTTACAACGAGAATTCTCGGCCCTTGCGACAGAGATGGAGGGCGCTGCCTTCGGCTATACCTGCCATCTGAACGAGGTGCCGTTTGTTGTTATCAGGGGGCTCTCAGATACAGCGGACCAAAATGCGTCTGATGATTTTAGCGCCAACCTTCATATTGTGAGCCTCAACATGTATCCGTATCTTGAACGCCTAATTCCGGCACTTGGGGCAAACATCGACTCAAACTAGCTTATTTATCCCTCAACGCCGCATTTACGCGCGGCAAAACTTCTTCTGCCATCAATACCATGGACCGCTGCCCAAGGGCCGGGTCTACCCAATCTAGTCCCGTATAAACCAAAGTTCCGAAAGGCCCGACCTCTTCGCGGAACGCCAAAATCTGATCGACCACGCTGTCGACTGTTCCGGCGATGACTTGGGTGTCGAGGGATTGCTGGAGGGTGATTTGCTCGATGGGTTGATCCGGGTGGGTTCCGAAGAGGCCGAGCTTACCACCGCGTCCAAGCTTCTTCATCAGGTTTGAAAAATAGAAACCGTAGGGGCCGTCTTCGGTCTTGGCATATGCCTTAGCGGTCGCGTCATCGTCGGCAACAAAAATGCATTTTCCAACCCGCCAACCCGCAGGGTCCTCCGGTTTACCTGAATTTTTCAGCCCCTCTAAATATTTAGGCAGGTGAGTCTTCACCCAATGGGCCTGAACATACTGGCACGATATCGGGTTCCAACCGCGTTCTGCCGCGAGCGTGATGCCATGTGAATAAGGAGCCAGCGCCGTCACCACAATCGGCGGGTGCGGTTTATGCCAAGGTTTTGGCACCAACCCCTGGCCAATTTCAGGCAAGTGGGTTTTCGTCGTCTTAAACGAAAAAAATTCGCCCTTCACATCGAACGGCGGTTCGCCCCACCAAAGCTCCATGATCTGCTCAAACGATTCGACCATCTTGGCGTTGCGATCGACTTCCAGATTCCCGAACGCTTCCATGTCCGACGGCTGCCCGCCGGGGCCGATCCCCCAAATAAATCGGCCTTCGAGCATTTGGTCGATCATCGCCACGTGGCCCGCAATCATCACCGGATGATAGACCGGCAGATTGGTGATGCCAGACCCCAGTTTGATATTTTCTGTTTCAGCAATCAGCCGCGCGATAAACATCAAACTCGACGTGATGGGTTCCGCCAAGTCGGTGAAATGTTCACCGATCAGCGCTTCTTTGTAACCAAGCTTGTCAGCAAGAATGATCGAAGCCAAATCTTCACGCAAAACATCGGCGTAATTACGGTCAATGGGATGAAGGGGCTGAATAAAGAAGGATAAATCCATGGGGCCTCACGACGTTAAATGAGATAAAATTAAATCGTTGGAAGGTGTAAATGGCAAGGGCTCACTTCTTCCCCCGTTTATCCTTGGGCATTTCCCCCGCCACCAATTCCGGGTCCAGATGGGTTGCGAATAAGCTGATCCCCCAATGGAGATGAGGACCTGTTGCGCGACCTGTTTTGCCGACGAGGCCGATCACGGTGCCCTTTGTAACGGTCGCGCCTTCTTTTACTAGAATTTTGTCCATATGCGCATAGACAGACGCGAGGCCGTGGCCGTGGTCGATCATCAGGGTCTTGCCAGTGAAGAACATATCTTGGTGCACCAACGCGATAACGCCGTCGGCAATAGCTAAGACAGGCGTCCCTAAAGGAGCAGCGATATCGATGCCAACATGGGGTCTGCGGGGTTGGCCGTTGAGAATACGCTGGGAACCAAAGACACCTGAAATTCGGCCTGTCACGGGCCACTGAAAACCAGATAAAAAATGCGGTGCTTCTGTGCCCAAGCGTCTTACCTTTTTAATCTTGGCACCGTCGGCACGAATGCGCCGCAGGTCATCTGGCTTAGGCGTCACTTTGCGGCCTGGCAAACCATCGACCTTAGAAATTTTCCAGGTGCGGGACTTTATGTGGAGGGGCTTATTCTCCTGCACGCCACTGGGGTGGAGGATACGAAGTGAAATTTTAGCCGGCGCATCGCGACCGAACCCGAGCAAAAAAACTCCTTCGGGTGAAACACGCAATTGGCGCTTGCCGACCATGACCTTGGTGCCAGGGTCAACGCGGCCTGTCACCAACCCGCCTTGGGTCAGCTCTCCGTTGATTTCAAGCGCATGGGCGGAGACCGCGCCACCGATTAGAATGACCAAAAACAGACAGATCAAACGACCGCGCATTATAAGAGCGTCCCCTGATCGTCATCAGGGTCACCGCCTGTACGCTTCTTTGGCTTGCCTGTCGGTTTTGCGCCAGAAGCCCGAACGGCGATATCTCCATCATGAAAGCGGATTGTCATATCAGCCCCGGACGTTACTGCCCCGGCGGAGCGCACATTTTCACCAGCACTATCCCGGACCAATGCAAACCCGCGCTCCAGAACGCGTTCATAGGAAAAGCTTTCTAACAGAGCTCGCGATGAATTTAGCTTCATCCCGCGGTCTTTTAATAACCCGCGCACGGCTCGGCCCAGTGCCCGGGTCTCGCCATTTAAACGCTGATGTTCTGCAGCGATGCGGCGCTCGGGACTGATCAGACCGGCGGCCAGTTCGCGAAGCTGAAGCTTGCGGTGTTTCAAGCCGACACTAAGGCCATTTGCCAAGCGCTCCGCCCAGTCATCCAGCCGCTGTGCGGCTTCATCAACCATGTGTTTTAGGTTGGGCAGGCCACGGACAAGGCCTTCCAGTCGCACCCGTCGGTCTCCCAACAGTCGGTTCATCCCGCCGACCAGCCTACTGCCGTCATCCATAAGTTGGGCCAAGAGGTTCAGGCGCACAGGCACGGCAATTTCAGCCGCCGCGGTGGGGGTCGGCGCTCGCCTGTCGGAGGCAAAATCGATTAAGGTAACGTCGGTTTCGTGACCAACGGCGGAGATCAGCGGGATATCACTTGCCGCAGCCGCCCGGACCACGACTTCTTCGTTAAACGCCCAAAGGTCTTCCAGACTGCCGCCACCCCGCGCCACGATTAGCACATCGGGACGGGGAACAGAACCCCCAGCCGCCAGCGCATTAAAGCCTTCGATGGCAGATGCGATCTGTTCAGCGGCGGTATCTCCTTGTACTACAACAGGCCACAAGATGACCCTGCGCGGAAAACGGTCGCCGATTCGGTGCAAAATATCTCTGATAACGGCGCCGGTGGGGGATGTGACGACGCCAATGACCTCGGGGATAAAGGGCAAGGGCCGTTTCTGACTTTCCTCAAACAGCCCTTCGGCCGCGAGTTTTTTCTTACGGTCTTCGAGAAGTTTTAAAAGCGCGCCTTCTCCCGCCAGTTCCATTTGATCGACCACGATCTGATATTTTGACCGGCCCGGATAGGTCGTCAGGCGTCCTGTCGCTACGATATCAATACCGTCTTCCGGCCTGAGCCCCAGCCTGCCTGCCGTGCCTTTCCAGCATACTCCATCAAGTACTGCGTTTTCGTCTTTGAGGGTAAAGTACATGTGGCCGGAGGCGGCCCTTTTAAACCCAGAAATCTCGCCCCGCACGCGCACCCGAGCGAACGATTGTTCGACCACACCCTTCAGTGCCTGGGATATTTCGCCCACGCCAAGGATCGGAAGATTGTGTTCTATTGCGTCTGTGTCTGGACTCTTGGGCATGGACGTTTGTATTTTCATA
The DNA here is from genome assembly GCA_018660465.1 of Rhodospirillaceae bacterium. Classification (NCBI taxonomy): domain Bacteria; kingdom Pseudomonadati; phylum Pseudomonadota; class Alphaproteobacteria; order Rhodospirillales; family Rhodospirillaceae; species Rhodospirillaceae bacterium. Next base: position 18,853 of record JABJKH010000088.1, on the reverse strand, counting down.
AGGTTAGGTGGTTGCTGCAAATAGTATAAGGCAAAGGAGAGACGTCAATGAAGGTTTTGGTTGTCGGGTCTGGGGGTCGCGAACATTCGCTGTGCTGGGCCATCGCCAAATCTCCCTTATGCGACACGCTTTATTGCGCCCCGGGCAACGCCGGCATCGCTGATGTCGCCGAATGCATCGACATTGGCACAGACGATATTGACGCCTTGGTTGACTTCGCAATTGATGACGAGATCGATTTTGTCGTTGTCGGACCAGAAGTACCCTTGTGTTTAGGTCTTGTTGATCGTCTTGAGGCCGAAGACATTAAAGCCTTTGGCCCTGACGCCAAAGCAGCCGAATTGGAAGGTTCCAAGGGATTTATGAAAGATCTCTGCGGCAAGTATAACATTCCAACGGCGAATTATGGACGTTTTGATGAACCCGATGCGGCCAAGGAATACATCATTCGCCACCCTGCCCCCAACGTTGTTAAAGCAGATGGATTGGCCGCCGGTAAAGGCGTCATCTTGTGCCACAATAATAACGAAGCCTTCGCCGCCATTGATCACATGATGACTGAAGAGGCCTTTGGTGATGCCGGTGCAGAAGTGATTATCGAAGAATTTATGGAAGGTGAAGAAGCCAGCTTTTTTGCACTGGTTGATGGCGAACACGCGGTACCCTTGGTTTCGGCGCAAGACCACAAACGCGCCCACGATGGCGATGAAGGCCCCAACACGGGAGGTATGGGCGCCTACACCCCTGCCCCTGTTATGACCGCTGATTTAGCGGAAATTGTGATGACGACAATTGTTGATCCGGTGATCAAGGGTATGGCTTCGGAAGGCCGTCCCTATAAGGGCGTTCTTTATGCGGGAATTATGGTGACCGATGAAGGCCCAAAGCTGTTGGAGATTAACGTCCGTTTCGGCGACCCAGAATGCCAGCCCCTGATGATGCGTCTGAAGTCGGACCTGCTAGAAGCGCTGCTGGCTTGTGCCGAAGGAAGAATAGATGAGATCAAGATGGAATGGCATGACGAGACCGCCTTACTGGTCGTCATGGCCGCCAACGGCTATCCGGGCTACTACAAAAAGGGCACTGTTATTGGTGGGCTGGATGCAGCTAACGCTGTGAAAGATGTGGTTGTGTTTCATGCGGGGACCCAGATCAAGGATGGCGAAGTCGTGGCGACGGGAGGCCGCGTCTTAGGAGTCACCGCACTCGGCAAAACAGTTGCTGCCGCCCAGAAAAAAGCCTACCAAGCGGTCGATAAGATTGATTGGCCAGGTGGGTTCTGCCGCCGAGACATCGGTTGGCGCGCAATCAAAAGGAGCAAGTGAAAATATGGACGATAAAACACGCACCGAACTGGAAGCTGCTGCCTTTCGTGGCTTGGTGGAGCACCTGCAAAAGCGCACCGATGTTCAGAACATCGACGTTATGAATTTAGCGGGATTCTGCCGTAACTGTTTGTCGAAATGGTACATGGCTGCGGCCAAGGAACGCGACATCGAAATGGATTACGACCAAGCCCGGGAAGTTGTCTATGGCATGCCCTATGACGACTGGAAAGATCAACACCAAGGGTCTGCATCAGACGCGCAAAAACAAACTTTCCAGGACACCAAACCCCTACACGCCAAGATTAGCGGGCATAATTAATTAAATTTAGTCGGATCACGTTCCTGCCATAAAGTTTGCGCCTGTTCGGTTGCCTCGTCTTGGGCAAGGGACGCGTCCATCAAACGCAAGGCGATCGCCAAGGTTCCTATAACCGCAGCGACACCATACTCATTTTCCTCGTCGCCACGCCAAACACGTGCCAACCGATCAACGTCCATATCTTCGTCAGCCGCTTGAAACGATTGATCGAGAATTTGCGGCCACCAGTCCTGTCCGAGTTCTCCTTCGTGGAGGGTGCAGACTTCCGTTTCTTTGTTGGGGCGCCGTTCAATTTCGCCGCCTTCACCGCGAAAGACCGCGACGGCATTAAAGCCAAGAATTTTGGCAGCAACTTGGTGTGTCTCCATAAACCCACGATGAAAAATTCCCTGCAATACGTTTGTTGCGCCAAACGGGTTAAGCAATCTTGCCACCGTATGAACTGGCGAGCGCAGACCCAAAATGGGTCGCAGATCAATGATGTCTCGAAGCGGTTGGTTGAGGCATTCCAACGGCAGATAGGCGAAACCTTCTCCTTCCAATTGCGCCGCAGCTTCATCAAAAGAACCTGCAACCGGTAGCCCGAGTGCTTTCAACGTATCGCGCAAATATACTCGTCCTGGTGTATGCCCTTCGGTTCCATGCATGAATACCTTGGTGCCATTTTGTGCCAACAAAAGAGCCGAGAGCAGGAACCAGGGAAGCTGCCGCCGCTTACCGGCATAGGAAGACCAATCCAAATCGACCTGAGGTGCCGAGCTAGGCACCTTAAAAGTCGCTCGAACGGCCTTAACGAACCCGGCTATTTCGTCGGCGGTTTCTTCCTTGAGCCGCAGCAGCATAAGGAACGCCCCCAATTGTTCAGGCCGCACCTCCCCCGCTAGGATCATGGTCATTGCGCCTTCTGCTTCTTCTGCGGTCAAAGAGCGCGTTTTCGTTTTACCGCGCGCCAGAATTCTAACATAGGGCGCGAAGGGGTGTTCTTCCGTCATAAATACTGATCCGTTACACATTTCATAGAATACTAATATACGTATCGCACCGGACAACTTCCATGCCCATTTGTCTTTCATCTTGGATTCTGTCACGCGATGAGATACCCCTGAATTAATTTAAAAATTGAAAAATACGGGGTGGGGGAAAATGACAATTCTTAAAGATCAGCGCGTCATCGCCATTGAAGAGCATTATTATGATGCTGAAATCGTTTCTCATTTTAAAGACATCGATGCGAAAACAGGCGGGTCTCTCCGTGCCATATTGGAAGATGTTGGCGAAGGTCGCATCAAAAGCATGGACGAGGTCGGGGTTGATGTGCAGGTGCTGTCTCACGGTGCGCCATCGACCCAACGCATGGATGCCGAATCCGGCGTCCGTGTCGCCAAGGCAGCAAATGATCGGTTATACGATATTGTCAGAAATCACCCAGACCGATTTGCCGCCTTCGCCAACTTACCGACGGCAGACCCTCAAGCCTCGGCCGACGAACTGGAACGCACAGTAGAGAAATTAGGTTTCAAGGGGGCCATGATCCACGGACTGATCGGTGAAGAATATCTGTTTATCGACAACGAACGTTTTTGGCCAATCTTTGAACGCGCCCAGGCTCTAGATGTGCCGCTGTACATTCACCCGGCCAATCCACACCCAGCCGTGGTTGATATTTATCTAAAGGATTACTTGGATGCCTTCCCTCACCTGAGACAAGCGGGGTGGGGGTTTACCATGGAAACCGCAACGATTGGGCTTCGCATCGTGCTGTCCGGCGTATTGGACAAATACCCCGATGTTAAGATCATCCTGGGACACCTTGGGGAAGGACTGCCGTTCCTAATGTGGCGAATCGATATGGCGCTAAACCGCCCCGGCAACGATGGCGTTCGGTTCCGCGATCTCTTCACGCGGAATTTCTATATCACCACCAGCGGATTCTTTTCCGATCCGGCATTGCTGTGCTGTATCCAGGAAATGGGCGTAGACCATATTATGTTCGCCATCGATTATCCGTTCGTTCCCAATGAGCCGGGACCAAAGTGGATGGAAAGACTGATGCTGAACGCTGATGACAAGGCTAAAATTTTACATGGCAATGCGGAGCGACTTCTGCGGATGTAAGGTATTGAATTTGGTTCCAGAGGCCCCCTCAACCCTGAGCATTCCTAATCGCGTCCCAGACTTTGTTCGGTGTCGCGGGCATGTCGATAAAGTCGACCCCCAGGGGCTCGAGTGCGTCGTTGACGGCACTCATCACGGCTGATAGCGCGCCGACTGTTCCGGCCTCACCGGCCCCCTTCACACCTAATGGATTTGTCGGTGTCGGCACTTCGTTGTTGCCGATGTTAAAGCTACAGAAATCGGCTGCGCGCGGCATGCAATAGTCCATGAACGATCCAGCAACGACCTGCCCTGAGTCGGCATCCAAGCAAAAATCTTCCATCAATGCCTGCCCAGCGCCTTGAACAATACCGCCCTGAATTTGTCCTTTTAGCAGCAGCGGGTTAATGACCGTGCCAACATCATCAACCACGGTGTAGCGCACGATTTCGACAGCACCGGTTTCTTCATCAATTTCCACTTCACAGATATGACATCCATTGGGGTAATTCGGCAGCCCCGTTGGTGAGGTCCCTGTTTGGTAGAGTCCTGGTTCAATATGCGGCGGCATTTTGCCCGGCATGAACGACGTCTTGGCGACGTCCTGGATTGTCATGGATTTGTTGGTGCCTTCGATGCTGAAGATGCCATCGTCGAACGAAATATCTTTTTCATCCGCATCCATCATGTGGGCGACGATTTTTGTGCCCTTCTCAATAATTTTTTGAGCCGCAATGCTGATCGCTGTTCCGCCCAAAGTAATCGACCGCGAGGCAAACGTCCCTGTCCCTGCGGCAACGATATCTGTATCGGCGTCTTTATATCGAATGTCGTCGGTATCAAGACCCAACTCGTTTGATAAAATCTGCGTAAAGACAGTTTCATGACCCTGGCCTTGGTCAGCCGTCCCCATCAGCAACGTCGCCCGACCTGACGCATCAAACCTTATTTCCGACATTTCCAGCATCTTGTGAGCGGCTTGTTCGATGGTGTTTGAAACACCAACACCCCGAAGTTTGCCATTGGCTTTCGAGGACTCACGACGGGCTGAGAATCCGTCGTAATCCGCCATGCCGACACAATCATCCAAGTTCTTGAGAAAATCACCGCTATCGTAAGTGAAAGTCAGTCCGGTTTTGAACGGCATGGCGTCGGCAGGAATTGTATTCCTGCGGCGAATTTCCACACTATCCATTTTCAATTCACGCGCCGCCGCATCAATCATGCTCTCAATGATATAGGCCGCTTCTGGACGGCCTGCCCCCCGGTAAGGACCCGTGCTTTGGGTGTTGGTCATGACCCCCGAAGCCACGGCATAAAGGGCAGGCGTCTTATAGGTACCGGCAATTCCCCCCAAACTATCGAAGGCCCCCAAGGTCGCGCGGTCGCTTGTGTAATAAGCCCCAATGTTGGTGATGTTCCGGGTGCGTAGCCCCAAAAATGTTCCGTCGCTGTCGAGTGCCAATTCAGCTTCGTATAGATGATCGCGGGCTTGCTCATCGGCCAGCAGAGCGTCGCTGCGTTCACTCACCCACTTAACCGGGCGGCCCAACATTTCCGCCGCCCACAGGGACAATGGATATTCCGCGTAGCATCCACCCTTCATGCCGAACCCACCGCCCACATCGTCACAATAGACATGAAACTTATTGATCGGCTGCTTGAAGATCGCGTTGGCAAGAATCATTCGGATCATATGCGGGGCCTGCAAAGTGCCGCGCAGGTGATAGCGATCATCAAATTCATCGTACTCGGCGACACAGCCTCGGGTCTCCATTGAATTGGTGGTGATCCGATTAACCACCAAATTACGCTTAACGATGTGGTCCGCCGCCGCAAACGCAGCTTCGACCGCGGCCTTGTCACCGAATTCGCGATGGAAGGCCACATTATCCGGGCACTCGTCCCAGACAGGAGAGGTGCTGGAATTTACCGCATCTTCCGTCATCACATTGACCGGCAGCGGATCGAACTCAACATCAATCAGTTCAGCTGCATCTTTCGCCTGAGAAAGAGTTTCGGCGACGATAAAGGCGAGGTTGTCCCCGACAAACCGCACTCGGTCTTTCGAGATCAAAGGTTGCGGCCGAATGAAAGCGTCTGAGCCATCGGGGCGTTTCTGCGGCATCATGGGACGCGGTGTGCCAAGCCCTCGTTCGGCGACGTCTTCGCCGGTTAGAACCAAAAGCACGCCGGGAGCTTTCCGGGATTCCTCCACATTAATGGATTTAATCACCGCATGCGCCACCGGGGAGCGTAATACAAACGCCCGCGCCTGATGGGGCAGGGTCACATCATCAACGTAGCGTCCCTTGCCCTGCAACAGCTTCGGGTCTTCAAACCGTGAGACCGGCTGGCCAATTCCGAATTTTCCCATCCGTCGCTATCCCTATTATAAATCAAACATTTTGCGGGCATTGCCGCCTTTGATCGCATCGCGTTGATCACCCGGCAGACGATCAATGATGCTGTAGAGCTTATCAATGTCATAGGGCATTGGATAATCGGTCCCGAACATAATGTTCCCCGGGCCTGCCAAATCAAGACACAAGTCTAATGCCCCTGGGTCATAAAGAATTGCATCGTAATAAAGATTGCTCAGAATTTCGCTGGGATTCTCTTTAATCTTTCTGGGGATAAGCGTCTCAACGCCTAAGAAAACATCCAAACGGCCGGCGACATAGGGCAGATAGCCTCCGCCATGCGATACGATAATCTTGAGATTTGTATATCGGTCAAAGAACCCATCAACAGCCATTCGACCCACAGCCAGCGTGGTGTCGAACATAAAGCCCAACCCCGGCATCAGAATGCGCTCGCTGGTGAATTGGGCTTCCTTAGACCCAAATGGGGCTGTCGGATGCAAGAGCACCGGCAGACCCCGCCGATCAATTTCTGCCCAGATCGGTTCAAACAATGGATCGATCAAGTGTTTGTCGTTGATGTGGCCGGTCACCATGACCCCGACGGCGCCATTGGCAACTGACCGATCAAGTTCGGCCAAGGCTTTTTCTGGGTATTCCCAAGGAATCGATGCCAGCCAGCGAATACGGTCTGGATAGGCGCGTTGCCCTTCGGCCATTTCATCGTTGGTGACACGGGCGGTTTCGGCGCTCACGTCTTCGCCACCCCAGAACACATTGGGTGACGTCAGTGAGACGATTGAAACGTCGATCTTGTTCGTGTCCATGTCTTTTATGCGCGCATCGTAATCGAAGGCCCCTACTTCCAGCGCGCAAGCGGGTGCGCCATGTTCGAACAGATAATCTCGGTCATCCGATAAGACCTTGGTATCATAGACCGGCCCGCCGTGCTTTTTGAGCATCCCCAGCCAACCATTGCCGAACATATGGGTATGGATATCGATAATCGGTGCCATGGGGCTGTCTCCAAAACTTTGTTTATTTATATCTTGTTAGAGAAGAAGGTATCTCAGACGGCAAAGCGGGGGCAATCTCCGAATCTACAATTTTCAAATCTTATTCAATTTAGATTCAATGATTGACGGCGAATTGTTGAAAAGGTCATACTTCGACACGACAGGGAGAGTCCGATAGAGAATTTTATTCCGACGCAAACAGTAGAATGTCCGTGCATGGTCGCCAAGTTTCCTTAAATGGCTATGTTCGTTAACAATTTGCCCGCCGAGGAAGAATATTTTTAGCGATAAAATTTTCTACGGATTTGGCTTCAAAAATGCCGAATAGAGGAAATAAAATGAAAAATACAGGATCTCGTACATTAATTGTTGGTGCCGCCTCTGCGGTGGCACTGCTCGCTGCCGCGTCTTCTGGACATGCAGCATCACTTACATCTCAAGAAAAGGCGTTGATTGCCGGTGCCAAGAAAGAAGGCGCCGTTACCATCATCAACCCACTTTTCAGTGATCGTACCAGCCAACGCATGGCCAAAGCCTTTAAAGCGCGTTATGGCTTGGGCGACGGTTTCAAGTTTAATAACCTACGTAAGGGCACGGGCGCGACAGTGTCTCAGGTTCGCCAAGAATTTAAAGCTGGCAAATACACCGTTGATGTTGTGTTGGTCAGTGCACCAGGCTTTTTCGCAGCTGCTGCCGAGCGGGGCGCATTTGCCAAGCTCGATAGTGGTAACTGGAAAGACAGCACCAAGCTCGTCAAGTCTGCAGGGCAGTATTCTAACTACCCCTATGTCGTGACACCGCTGGCTTATACCTTCCAGCCAGTTTGGAATACAGCATGCCCCGGCATGAAAGACTTCAATGTCACGTCTTATGCCGACGTTGCCAAGATGTCGCTTAAAGGCCAAACGATTTCGTCCGATATCACCAAGAGCTTCACATACACCAACACAGCTATCGCGTTGGGCGAAGCCGGTGCGGTTGATTTCAATAAGTTCTGGCCAAAACTGAAGAAGACCGACCCCGTCATCGAATTCCGCACAGAGCCGAAAATGCAAATGCTGATTTCGTGCCAACGTGGATTTGATATGTGGAACCTATCTGGCCGGGTTTATCAGAACGTGAAGAAAAAAGCGTCGCTCGCGAAGACCTTGAAGATTGGCTACTACAAAGAAGGTCAAGTCATGCTTGGTAATCAAACAGCCGTCTTTAAGGGTGCCAAGCACCCCAACGCGGGTAAATTGCTGGTTGAATTTCTACTCACCAAAGAAGGCGCAGATGTCTTCGTCGAAGGTGAAGCGATCTATAGCTTCCGTGAGGGGTACACCCCGCCGGCGGCAGCCAAACCTTATCTTCTTGATCTCAGCAAGCATAAGCTGCTGGGTATGAAAGACTGGGTCGGCGCGCAGAGGATGTTTAAGAAGACACGCAACCTCTGGCTGGATAATTTCCGGTAGAATTACTTATCATGACGCTAATCGGGGCTCCGTTAAAAAGCGGAGCCCCGCCTAAGCACAATCGTTGCCCTGGCGCGCGGGCTGCGGTTTTGGTACGAACAGTGTGCCGCAATCATTGAACTGTTTATAATTGAATTAAAATGAATACAAAGACTGCTACCGCAAACGCCAACGGATCAGCCCTTTCGAACCGTCTCCAGGGCTTGATGACTCAAGAAAACATCATTACGGGGATCATCAGCCTTATCGTGGCTGCCGCGGTGATTTTGCCACTGTGTGTCCTTTTCGTGAGTAGCTTTTTAGTGCTCGACGACATGGGTTTTGACACCGAATGGGGGCTGGAAAATTATCGGCTTCTCTACACGGATCGGATCATCCCCAAGGCCTTCGTTAATACGCTTATTATCAGTTCGGGCTCCACCATTCTTGCGACATTCTTAGGTGTCTCGTTGGCCTGGATCAATGCTCGCACCAACTGTCCGGGGCGAGATTACCTGGAACCTTATAATTTAATTCCTTTTTTCCTGAGCCCGTTTGTTGGCGCGATCGCGTGGCACAGTCTCGGCGAGCCCAAGACGGGTCTTCTCAATGTCTGGGCTCGTGACTGGTTCGGCGTTCAGGATCATTTGATCAACGTCGATAATATTTACGGCGTCATCTGGGTGACAGGCATTTTCTTTGCGCCCTTGGTTTACCTCTTTGTTGTCGGATCGCTCCGGCGTATGGATCCTTCGCTGGAGGACAGTGCGCGAACCACGGGTGCAGGGTTATTCCGTACCACGATGACCGTGACTTTGCCCCTAGTGATGCCGGGCATCTTATCAGGCGCCATTATTGTGTTCGTGACCAGCGCCGGTGAATTCGGCGTGCCGTTTAAGCTCAGTGCGCCCTACGGCTGGGAAACTCTGACCACGCAAATCTTCTCAAAGGCCGTCGGCGATGACGCAAACCATTACTTGGGTGCCGCAATGAGCATGGCCTTGGGTATCATCACCGTGTTCTTGATCTGGATTCAACAGCGCTACATTGCACCGCGTTCGTTTACCACGGTCACCGGCAAGGGGTTCAGGCCCAACGTCCTTGATTTGGGCAACTGGAAATGGGTCGCCTTTGGCTACAATATAGTATTTATCATGGTCGCCGTCGTGCTGCCGATCTTTTGTTTATTCGTTGTCAGCCTTCATCCGGTGTGGGAAGGGCATATCATTTTCAGCGATATGAGCTTCAACAATTATGTGAAGACTCTTTTCTTCTGGCGTGAGGATTCCATCAAGGCCGCCACCAACGGAATTTTTAATAGTTTCATCTTGGCCTTTGTTGGCGCCACCCTGGCGATGATAATGGCACTGGTGATCAGCTACATGATCCACCGCACCAAGGGATTTGGCTCTAAGCTGCTCGACTTCCTGTGCGTCGTTCCCATCGGATTTCCGGGCATTGTGCTCGCCATGGGCGTTCTCGTGACTTATATCAAGACGCCAATCTATGCGACATTATGGATTTTATTGTTGGCCTATATCACGCGGTTCTTCCCCTATGGCCAACGCAATATTGCGGCCGTCATGATGGCCATTTCCGAAGAACTTGATCAGAGCTCACGCATGGCTGGCGCGTCCTGGATGACGACGATGAAGCGGATCACAATCCCGCTGTTGAAACCGGGGATTTTTGCCGGATGGATTTTACTGTTCATTATTTTCCTCCGCGAACTTTCAATTTCAATTATTTTGTACACGACAGGAACCGAGACCTTATCTGTCGGTGTCTACTACCTGACCAATTTTGAGAACGAACCACTAACAGCCGCCCTATCGATGGTTCAGACGTTGGTCCTGTTGTTCTGTATTTACGCATTCCGCCGCCTTGCCGGTCGTGAAGCATTATCGGCGTGATTGGCGAAGCAAATGGCGAATGAGAATAATTCAGACGAATATCTAAAGGTTACGAACCTGGTTAAATGGTTTGGTGATGACCCGGCTGTGGACAATATTTCCTTCAGCATTCCGGAGGGAAGTTTCCTCACGCTGTTGGGACCGTCTGGCTGCGGCAAGACCACGACGCTGATGAGCATCGCCGGTCTGCATGCCATTGACAGCGGCCATATTCAGGTCGGTGACTTGGTCTATACCTCGCCTGAGGACAGTATTTTCCTGCCGCCAGAACAGCGCGACATTGGCATGGTGTTCCAAAGTTACGCCATCTGGCCGCATATGACAGTCACGCAAAACGTCGCTTATCCTTTGGACATTCGGAAAGTTCATCAAGACGAGATTGACAGCCGCGTTGCCGATGTTTTGGAACTGGTCGGGCTGACCGACATGGCTGATAAAATGGCGACCCAACTATCTGGTGGTCAGCAGCAGCGTGCTTCGCTGGCGCGCGCCATTGTGTCGAAGCCACGCCTGCTGCTATTCGATGAGCCGCTTTCTAACCTGGACCTCAAGCTCCGCGAACAAATGCGGGTTGAGCTAAAGCGCATTCAGCACGAAGTCGGCATTACCTCCGTTTTTGTCACCCACGACCAAGCCGAAGCGCTGGTCATGAGCGACGAAATTATCGTCATGAGCAAGGGCCATATCGAGCAACGCGGCGGCCCGCTCAATATTTATTCTCAACCGTTAAACAGGTACGTCAGTAACTTCATCGGTGTCGCGAATTTGCTTAAAGGTCGGGTTGCGAAAGTAACAGAGCCCGGTCGCGGTGAAGTTGAAGTTGAAGAGGGTGGTAAGAAGGTTCTAGTCCCCTGCCTGCTCGGTGATGGAATTTCAGATGGCGCAGAAGCCGTGCTTTCGGTTCGCCCGGAGAACGTACATGCATTGCGCGAAGACCCCGGCGATGGCAGTCTTGAGGGCGAAGTGATCCAAGTAATCTTCCTTGGTAATTACGTCGACTGCCGCGTTAGCTGGGGCGAATTTGAATGGAAAGTTATAGCCCACCCCAGGGACAAATTGCGCGAAGGGGAAAAAGTTTATTTGCGTTTAGATGCTGATCACACACTGGCGGTACGACCATGACACAAAATCAAAAAATCATGGTTCACATTGATGGCCTTCATAAAAATTTTGGGGCCGAAGTCGCCGTCAAAGATGTCTCCCTTTCAATTGCAGAAGGGGAGTTCGTAACGCTGCTGGGCCCGTCCGGTTGCGGCAAGACGACGACGCTTCGGTGCGTTGCCGGACTGGAGCGACCGAACGCTGGAGAAATCAGCATTGAAGGGGATGTTGTTGTCTCCGCAGAGCGCGACATTTTTCTCTATCCTGAATTTCGCAATATTGGCATGGTCTTCCAAAGCTATGCGGTTTGGCCACACATGACGGTGTTTGAAAATGTTGCTTACGGACTTCGGGTTCGAAAAGCCCCCGCCGATGTCGTCAAGACCAAAACGATGCGGGCGCTTGAGCTTGTGGGGCTTGATACTCTTGCCGACCGCTTTGCTACCAAACTTTCCGGCGGGCAACGCCAGCGTGTCGCCCTGGCTCGAGCAATTGTTTATGAGCCCAAGGTGATCTTGTTTGATGAGCCGCTGTCTAACCTGGATGCCAAGCTGCGCGAACAAATGCGGATCGAACTTGTTCGGTTGCAGAAGGAAGTCGGCATCACCTCTATTTATGTGACCCATGATCAAGGCGAAGCCCTTGTGATGAGCGACCGTGTCGTCGTCATGGACAAGGCCGTCATTCAGCAAATAGGCGACCCTCAGAACATTTATGCAGACCCGGTTAATACCTTCGTTGCCAAATTCATCGGCACGACCACTATTATGGAGGGGACCTCGTTGGGTCGCACCGGGGACTACTGTGATATGGAAATCCCACTTGGCAATGGTCATGCTCCGCTTAGAATTCAAGCCCTTGGCGGCGCAGGTGCGACCGCGGGAGACCAATTATTCATAAGCTTGCGGCCAGAAGACATAACGTTGCATCTCGAAAAACCAAGCGGCACCTCTCACGGCAACATTTTCGAAGGCAGCGTCATTGATACGATTTATCTTGGCAGCTTTTTAGAATGCCGGATTGATGTTGGCGGTCACGAGGTCGGAATTCAAATCGATCACTTCGAGCAATTAGAACCGGGGCAGAAGATATTTCTCTCCTTCCTGCCCGATCACGGTCTCTGCCTGACTGAATAATTCCCTCGCTTTAAAACGTCTTCTCCTTAAAACGTCTTTTTCCGGCGGATTTTCTTCGGATGATCGACAGGGAAAGTCAGGCCGCTTGCGTCGACGCCTAAGTTGACCATGGCCTTGGCCAATTCAATGGCACAGCTATAACCTTCAAGTACGGGAATTTCCCATCCCAATTCGGTCAAGCGTTTTTGCAGGAACGGCTGCAGCCAAAACAGGGCCGAACAGCCAAACGTAATGACTTCGGCACCGTCTTCCTCAATCGCCGCAACGGCTTCTGTCACGGCGGTCTCCACCATGTCCGAATGCTCGCCCGCCAACGCCTTTTTCTTTTCCTTAGGGATGGACCGGCTTTCATCACCGCCCGGTCGCGGCAAGGGGTAATTGATGTTGCGGATGGACGCGCAGCGGTGATCCATTCGATGCTGAATAATAAGATTGTAGTAGTACATGTTGTGAGATTCAGCCATGTCGATGACGCTGAACTTATTCCCCAGCATGGTTGCAAAATGCATTTGCGAATGACCGCATGCCGTCACAGGTATGTTGAATTTGCGACCTATTTCACGGGACTCGTTGAACCCGGGCTCACCGCCACCTAGTAAAACGATCGCATTATATTTACCGCTTTCGCAGCCTTCTCGAACAAGGGGAATACGCGCCGCAGCCGCCAGGCCAAATTCTTCCCGGTTCTCCACCGGCCAATCGCCATAGCTCGCAATGGCACCGTTATGTAAATCCCATTCGACGTCGGCAAGCAGGTGCTTAACGTTGTCATAGTTCATCAAAACTTCTTCCTTGGGCCCCTTTAGCGAGCGATGTGCATAGCGCGACCCTTCTGGCAACCCAAAGGCATTAACTAAGTAAAAGCGGTATTTCTTTTCCAATTTAGAACTCCTTATCCTCAAATCAATCGCCCCGCACGGCTTTCACCGTGCGGGGCATGATCGACATAACGGGAACGACCAAAATCGTTTCCGAAATTTATGCGTCTTAGCTACCCGTCAAACCTTTAACGAGTTTCAGGTACTTCTTGCTCTGCGTTACCCGCAACTTATCGTACGCAGGGCCCATGACCATGTTACGGTTTTCGCCAAGGCTTTTCATCAGCTTCTTATAGGTCTTATCATTTTGAAGCTTGCCAAAAGCGTCCTGTAGCGTTTTGAGGCGATCCGCAGGGATGCCCTTTTGAGCCAAAAGGATACGCTGCATGATGTTTCCGCTTCCGCCATAACCCATGTCGTTAAGGACAGGAACACCCGGCAGAATTTTCATCGGCTTGGTACCACCGACGGCAAGAACACGTACTTTACCGGCTCTCGCTTGACCCATGACCGTACTCGGACGACCAAATGTGAAATCAGCATCACCCGCAAGCACAGCGCGCTTGGAAGGTCCGCCACCTTTATACGGCATGAACTTCGCTTGAACGCCAGCTTTGGTGAAGATCATTGCACCGGCTGTGAAGGATGCGCCCCATTTTCCAGAGTTTGAAAACTTCAGCTTGCCTGGGTTTGCCCGGCCATAATCCAACATTTCTTTCAATGTCTTCCACGGCTTGTCCGCTCTGACCCAAAGAAGAGGGGCCGAGTCATTGAGTTGTACAACGCTAACCAAGTCTTTAAGCGGCTGATAAGACAGGTTCTCCGTATGCGGCTGAAGCTGATCAACAAAGTTGTGTGTAAACAGCAATGTATAGCCATCAGCCTTAGCCTTGGTGGCATACGCCGTTGCTTTTTGTCCACTGGCGCCCGGCATCAGCTTCACGATCATCGCTTGGCCAAGATACTGCGGGATAATACTGGTGAACACACGGGCATTCATATCGTGGGAACCACCGGCTCCGAACGGAATGATAATCGTGATTGGCTTGCTCGGATAATTATCTGCCTGAGCAACGCCAACAAAAGTCGCTGCCCCCAAAAGCAGTGCGCCCATAAATGACGCGGTACGTTTAATACTTAGCTTGAACATCTAGTTCCTCCTGTTTTCGATCTATCGACAAGCGATCAAATCGTTCGTCGATCTGTTATCACGCCATATGTTAACTCTATTGGCGCATATGCATTCCGGGAAATTCATATTATGTGACGAGCTTCCCGCAATCTCGTCCATCACGGTTCCCCGTGAAATTCTTTTAGGCCGAAATCATACATCATATTTTCGGCTTAACCCAAATTTATTGTACGATTTTGCCTGCGATCGCATCTCCCATTTCTCGTGTGCCGACGGTGCCGCCTAGGTCCCCCGTCAAGTGAGTGGCCTCCGCAATCACATCATCGACTGCTTTATCAATCAAATTCGCAGCCTCAATCGCCTTGGGTTCGTCATGCTTCCGACCCAGCCAGTCGAGCAGCATTTTCCCTGAGATAATCATAGCATATGGATTGGCAATGTTTTGCCCGGCGATGTCTGGCGCGGAACCGTGCGTCGCCTGCGCCATCGCCTGGGTATCACCAACACAAAGGCCAGGAGCTAATCCCAAACCTCCAACAAGCCCTGCGCCCAAGTCGGTCAATATATCGCCAAACTGATTGGTGGTGACAACGACGTCATAAATCTGTGGCTCCATCACCAACTTCATGGCAATCGTATCAACGTGAATATCATCGAATTCCACATCGGGATACTCGACAGCTAATTTCCTAGCTTCTTCCATAAACATCCCACAGGCTAATTTAAAGACGGCGTCTTTATGAACGACGGTAACCTTTTTACGCTCCCGCGTCCGGGCGATTTCGAAGGCTTCGCGGATAACGCGCCGTGAACCAGTTCGGGTAATGATCCGTGTCGCAATGGTGATTTCATCGTTAGGACGGTATTCCCCTGTTTCTGCCACGGTTACGGTATGTGACTGCAATCCTTCCGTCACTTCTCGCAAAAATACGATATCAATACCTTCATGAATAGACGGCAGGTTTGAATAGGATTTGACCGGTTTTACACTGGCGAATAGTTGATGAATCTTTCGCAATCTCGGGGTAACCCAAGTTGGATCATTCTTTGGGTACGCCGCGTGGCCGATGGGCCCCTGAATGAATCCGTGTACATCCTTCAGGGCGTTGAGTAAAAACTCAGGCATGGTGTGCCCGTGGGTTTCGTGCCCCTTCGCCCCAATCGGCAAGTCTTGCCAGTCAATTTCAAGACCGGTCCGCGCAGCAGCAGCCTTCATCACCTTCACGCATTCGGGAACGACCTCCAACCCAATGTCGTCACCTTCTAAAATCCCAATTGCGAACTTCATTAGGAGATATCTTCACCAACCAAGACAGCATCCTGCCGTTTGGTTGACTGAGACTTATAATGTTTGTATCCAAAATACCCCAGCGTAGCGAACAGCATAAGATAAAGAACACCGGCAGAAAGCCTTTCGGTGAACAGATAAACAATCAAGTTGCCGTCGGCCATATTAACGGTCTGACCAATGGTGTATTCCAGGATTGGTGCCAAAATAAAAGCCATCACCATAGGCACGACATCAAAATCCAGCTTTCGCGCGAAGTACCCGAAGACACCGAAGTAGACCAAGAACTGCAAATCAACAGGATCTGACCGGAACACGTATGATCCCGCAAACGCCGTCAGCACAATAATGGGAACCAAGTAAAACCGCTTCAAAGTTACAATGCGGGCAAAGATAGGGATTGAGACATAGCCAATAACCAAGAACATGACGTTGGCGATAATCATCGCAAGTAACAGAGCGAACACCAGGGGGCCGTGCTCCGACAACAATTGTGGTCCGGGTCTTAAACCATGGGCAACGAAAGCCCCCAATAAAATTGCCGTTACTTTATCACCCGGTATACCAAGGGTTAAAAGCGGCACCAACGTTGGCCCGTTGACCGCATTGTTCGCAGCTTCAGCTGCTGCAACACCTTCCAGTTCCCCTTTGCCAAAAGTTTCTGGATGGGTGGACTTTTTCTTGGCTGCGGCATACCCGGCAAAAGCAGCGACCGATTGTCCAGCCCCTGGCAAAGCGCCAATTACAGTTCCAATGGCAGTCGAACGACAGATGCTCCTGAAGCATCTCTTAAATTCGTGGAAATGCAGACGTTCCCCGGCCGTAGATAAATCGACCGGGTCCTTATTGGTTTTGTTCGATACCGCGAGCCGTTCCAACACAGCGAGAATTTCAGGAATGGCAAAGACACCAATCATCATCGGCAACAGCGGAATACCTGATTTTAGTTCCATGCTACCGAACGTAAATCGGGTCATGAACCCAAGCGGGTCTTGGCCGACCATCGACAGCATGATTCCAAAGAACGCCATGGCCAGCCCTTTGATCAGCGCGCCCGTACTTGCTGCTGCGATAATGACCAAGGCGATCAAAATAATGACGGACAATTCCGGTGGACCAACCAACAGTGCGATCATTGCAATCGGCGTTATCATGAATAGCGTAATAATATCGCTAACCAGATCACCGAAAACAGATGCATATAATGCCATTTCAAGGGCTTTCCGCCCCTTCCCTTTTTGGGCCAACTGTGGCCCATCCATGGTCGTCGCAATTGCAGCCCCTGTCCCTGGTACCGAAATTAAGATGGCGGGAATGCTGCCACCATAAATACCGCCCTTATAAACCCCGATCAGAAAAGGAATTCCGACCAACGGATGAAGAAAGAACGAGATTGGCAAGATAAGCGCCATCGCCATAACCGTTGTGAAGCCCGGCAATGCACCGACAAACATTCCTAAAAACAGGCCTAAGCTGATCACGCCGAAGGTGTCCCAACGGGCTAACAGAAAGAACCCCTCAATTAAACTCTCATACATATCGGGTTCCCCGTTAGAAAATGATGCCTTCTGGCAACGACACCAGAAGCAGCTTCGTAAATACGAAATAAATGAAGGACGGCACGCCGACGCTCAGGATCAGCAGCGTCCAAATATTACGATTGCCCAAGAAGAGCGATAACGTCAGAGACACCAATATGCCAGAAAGCCAATAGCCAAACGGCTCAAAAGTAATCGCGAAACCGTACAGAATAACGATGATGATCGTCAGTTGGACGGCGATCTGGCGGTCCAGCCCTTTGAACGGGTCTTTCAGGGGGGCGCGGAGACTTTGCACTAAAGCAACCCCACTCAATACAAACATCCCAATCGCTGCTAGGGCCGGAAACAAGGTTGGCTTCATATCCATGAAAGCCCGGCCAAACAACATCTTCGGCTTTTCAATTTGGTATGGAATAAGCAAATAGAACACCGCTGCCAGGACCATCATGCCAATGAGAACATAGGCCTCAATGTTCCCACGCAGTGTGTATTTTTGATCCCTACCTTCATCGTTCGTCATTAAAAATCGCCCCTGTTCGTTCCGCTAACCCAAATATCTGGCTGCATCATAAAGATTAAATACAGCATGCTAAATCATTTTCCCGCACTCAATATCCCTCACTGAGAAGGGGGAAGACGCTATCGATGCCCCGCCGGCCCAAGGGCGACGCAGGCTCTATGTAGTCCCGGCTCAGTTCGGAAAATGACGTTACGCCCAAGAGCCCCAGGCAATTATGGATTTCAACTTCCAAAATTTCCAGCATGCGTACGATCCCAGCATGCCCCCCGGCGGCACCAGATAAGCCCTGCAAGCGGCCAACTCCAACCGCATCCGCACCCAACGCAATCGCCTTAACCACATCGGTTCCACGCATGATGCTGCCATCGACCATGATCGTCGCGCGGCCTTTAACCGCATCAACAATCCGCGGGAGCAGCTCGACCGAGCCCTTGCCATGATCCAATTGGCGACCGCCGTGATTCGAGATGTAAATCCCATCGACTCCATAATCCAACGCCATCAAGGCGTCATCCGTCGTTGCGATCCCCTTTAGGATCAAGGGCACATCAATGTTGCTGCGAATTCGTTCCACATCGGACCAGTTAAAACGCGCTTGAAATACTTCTTCGGCGGCGCCTACTCGTGCGGTCGGCCTAAAAGATTTGGACAAATTTCGGTCCCGTCGTCCGTAGTACGCACGATCAACTGTTAAGCAAATGGCGGCAAACCCGTTATCCACGGCACGCGCGATGACTTCGTCCACCCACGTTGCATCGCCCCGCACATAAAGCTGAAATAATTTAGGGTAATCAACGCACCCTGCTACTTTTTCCAGTCCCGGCTTGGCGACCGAACTCAGCATATGCATG
>JABJKH010000087.1 GCA_018660465.1 Rhodospirillaceae bacterium | reverse complement strand
TGGAAAGTAAAGTCCGCTTCGCCAGCGAGGAAGCCCCGCAGGGAAGGTCCGCCACCTTTATAAGGCACCATAACAACTTTACCGGCGATACCTGCTTCGGTGAACAATTGCAGCGCAGGGGTGAACGTCGCGCCCCAATTACCACTATGAGCCAGTTTCAGTTTTCCCGGATTGGCCTTTGCGTGAGCAACCAACTGTTTCCAAGATTTAAACGGGCTGTCGGCACGAACGATCACGGAGAACGTTCCAGAATTCAACTGTCCCACAGAGACAAAATCTCGCGTCGTATTGTACGGTAGCTTTTTAACGTGCTGCTGCAGTTGGTCGTAGTAGTTGTGCGTGAACAACAGGGTATAACCATCTGGTTTGGCTTTTGCGGCTGCTGCGGTACCAACTTGGCCGGATGCGCCCGGCATCAACTTAACAATAATAGCATTGCCAAGGAATTGTGGAATAACACTCGTGAAGACACGGGCGTTACGGTCATGGGACCCACCTGCACCGAGTGGCAGGATCATGGTGATCGGTTTTTCCGGATATTCGGCCCGAACATCGTTTACTCCCATCATGCTGACAAGGACCGCAGTCCCAAGCAGCATTGTAGATAACTTTTTCAAAGTCATACTCTTTACTCTCCCTGTTAAACTCGAAACAACATTGCATTCAAGTTATAGCATGGCGGTGAATGCGACGCCATCAAAGAGGCGAACCCTTACATTAAGTAAGGCACTAATGAGACCATTCTGTGTCAATTGATATTCCGCCTCTCTATTTCTCAGTAATAAATTGTGCCTGCAAGCGCTTAGATCTCCGCCACATCATGAACGTTGCCAGCGGTGTCAGAATAAGAATTACTGCCGTAATTGGGCGCTCAATAAATAAGAAATTGAGCAATTCGCCTTGCGCTAAAATAACGCTTTGACCATAAGAATATTCCAAAGTCGGCCCCAAAATAAAGCCCATTGCCATGGGAGTGACATCAAAGTGCAGTTTCTTACAGATGTATCCGATGGCCCCGAAGATAACCAAGATAGCCAAATCCGACGGCTGCGCGCGGAACACCCAGGTTCCCGCGAACGCAAACACCAAGGTCAGTGGCAACAAGAATGATTTTCGGATGGTCACGACTTTGGCGAAGAACGGAATGCAGACTTTGCCGATAACCAGGAATAGAATATTAGCAATAACCATGGCGATCAGAATTGCGAAGACTAAGGGGCCTTGTTGCTCCATAAGTTGCGGGCCAGGCCGCAAACCTTGGGCAATAAAGGCACCGACTAAGATAACCGTTAGATTATCGCCTGGAATACCCAGTGTCAGAAGCGGCACCAGGGTCGGACCGTTCACCGCGTTGTTGGCGGCTTCGGCAGCGGCCACGCCCTCAAGCTTGCCTTTACCGAATTCTTCCGGTGTTGGCGAAGAACTTTTTGCCGCTGCATAGCCCATGAAGGCGGCGACGACTTGTCCGACGCCCGGAATTAGTCCGATGGAGGTGCCGATCATGGTGGAACGGATAATCGTGCGAATACAGGCCTTGAATTCGTGCCACCGAAGCGGCTCGCCGGAAACCTTTAAATCCTCAGATTTAATAATTTCAGAGGCTTTTTTCTCAATATTCACGAAAATTTCAGGCAACGCGAAGACGCCAATCAGCATGGGCAACAGTGGAATACCGGCTTCGATTTCTGTGATCCCAAATGAAAACCGGGACAGCGCGCCAATGGGGTCTTGGCCGATCATCGCCAGGAACAAGCCTGCCGCCAACATCAATAGCCCTTTGACGAATACGCCGCTGGAGGTTGCTGAAATAACGATCAGGGCTAGGAACAAGATGGCAGCCAGTTCCGGCGGCCCCAACAACAAAGCAACAGCAGCAATCGGGCCAATGGCAGCAATGGTAATGATATCACTGCTCAGATCGCCGGCGACGGATGCATATAGGGCCATTTCCAAGGCTTTGCGGCCTTGGCCTTTTTTGGTTAGGGCCGGGCCGTCAAAGGTTGTTGCCACGGCCGCGCCCGTTCCCGGCATGGAAACCAGAATTGCCGGAATGCTGCCGCCATAAATGCCGCCCTTATACACACCAATAAGGAATGGAATACCCAACAAAGGATCAAGAAAGAAGGAAATAGGCAACAGAATTGCCATCGCCATCAGCGTGGTAAAGCCCGGCAAGGCGCCAACGAACATACCGAGAAATAGGCCGCCACCAATGAATAACATCGTGTCCAGGCGCAATGCCAATTCGAAACCTGCGAGAAATGATTCAAACATTGAAGACTAAATGCCCTTGTTCTAACTGTCCTAAATACGTTGCCAATAGCGCTTTTAAAGCAGCGACCAGTGGGTAAGCGGATAAATATCGATGGGAAACGGTGGTAACTCGGTTACCAGCACCGTGCGGAACACGTAAAACATCAACATCGGGATCGCGACGCTGATCAATCCAGCAAGCCAATAGTTTCGGTTACCAAAATACGTCGACATCGCCATAACCATGATGGCGCTTCCGACGACGAACCCCAGGTTCACCATCAAGGGGACATAAATGCCCATCATAACCAGGGTGACGATAACGTTCGTCCATGCCTCGCGGTCGAGTTTGAGTAAATCGTTGGACTGCTTAATGGAGAAGCTTTTGAATAAATACCAGACCCCCAAACCGAAAAAACACGCCGTAACGACCTGTGGGAATAGTTCCGGCGGTAGGTTCGTTTGACTGATGCCCAGCATGATCATGGGCTTGTCGATTTGGTGCGGGATAATGAAGAAGAGAGCGACCGCCAAAATAATAAACAGGACAGCAGCGACTGTATTGAAGTTCCACTGCCGCGTTCCAGACTCTGGACCGGCGGCGGTGTCTTGTGTTTCTGCCAAGGTAGGCCCCCCAAACTGCTCTTCAGACCGTAGTAAACGGCGAAAACAGACCCTTTGTATACTCAGTTGGATAACGAATTCGTCTCAGCGCGGCGCATGGTGCCAAAACGGACCTCTGAAAGCAACCGTCTAAACCGCAGAAACCATAATATACAGTCCCAGTTTGGTGGGAAAGGAACTGAGTTCTCCCCTCAAGTTGGCCCGTCAGGTAGGGGGAGCGACATTCGGGTCCAGACCGAGTAAAGACGCGCCAACCGATTGAAAGTGGGTCTTTCGACCTTGATACTGCTGGGTGAGGGTATGGATATCGCGAAAACGCCGTTCAAGCGGATTGCCCTTAAAGATGGCCGTGGCTCCAGCAGCATCATAGATCAGATCAACCACGGCTTTCGCTTCGTGAATTGAATAGGTGGAAGAAAGCCGAATGCGCATATTGGACTCTTCGGTCAACTCTCCCTTCTCCAAGACGTCGTCCCACACCTCGGCTGCCTCGTTCAGCATGTAGGCGCGAGCTGACCCGATCCTTGCTTCAGAAATCGCAACGTCAGACTGTACCAAGGCATTTTCCGAAAGCATGTTGGTCATGCGATAAGGCTTCTTTTCCGTCGCGACTTCTTTGAAAAGCTCCAGCATGCTGCGCGCAATTCCCAGCGCAATACCGGTAAAACCGATCGCTTGGTGGACTTCCGACGGGATCCAATACAACGGGGCGTCGTACAAACGTTCCCCAACGTCCAGTCCGGGCGTTGCCATGTAGTCCTTGGATACGAACAAGTCTTTGACTGAATAGCCGTCACTGCCGGTTCCGCGCAGCCCCAAAACATTCCAAATATCAATCATTTCCACTTCCGAGGCTGGAAATAGAAAAGTACGAAATACGGTCTGACCGTCGGGCAAGGTTACTGGGGTGCGCCCGCCCAGCCAAGTGGCGTGCCGGCTGCCACTTGCGAATTGCCAGCGCCCGGAAATGACGTAGCCGTCTTCTTTTTCGACTAGGTCTGCTTTGCCCGGTCCCCAGGCCACGACAGCGTGAGGATCGTTACCCCAGATATTTTGCGCGACTTCGGGGGCCACAAATGCAGCCGTCATGGCGCAGCCATTTGCCTGACAAATGCACCAGGCCGTGCTGGCGTCGTTTTCGGCGAGCGCTGACATGGTTTCAAAAAATGCGGCCGGAGGGAGTTCTTCGCCACCAAAGGGCTTTGGCAGCAGAAGCCTGAAGAATTTTTCATCATGTAACTTTGCGCGCAAATCTGGCGATAGCCTTTGGCTGCGCTCTATTTCCTCCGCTGCCTCGCGAATTGCGGGGGCAACCCGGGCAACCCTTTTAAGAAAATCCGATACATCCGTTGTTCCCTGGCTTTCCATTTTAGCCTCCTCAATCTATCAGGTAGTCAAATTATTCGTACGGTTGCGCCCAGGGTGTATCGCCATAACCCGGTACAAAGTTTCGATTAGACTGATCCGGGTTCCGATTGATGAAAGGCCTTCCAAAGAGAGGGTGGCTCATGGAGCGAATTTCATGTTCCAACTCGTAGAGTTTGTTGCCATTTTCTGGATCGACAATATCGATGGTCCGGTATTCATACTGACCGGTTTCCATAGAAATCAAATTGCGGTCTCTGAAACGCGCATAGGGGCGGGAGAAATTGTTGAGGTAAATTTGGATATGGTGACCGTCGTAGACAGGGAGGCTCTCGTCGGTTTCACGGAACACAAGATCCTGATAGTAACCAACTGAAACCCGTGCGGCCCTGGTGCCATTATTTTCCTCAATCTCCGTCGGTGCCTCGAAAAGGTCCCGGTAAAATCTTCCAATTCCCTCCGCTGTTCCAACCGGGACTTTGAATTCCACGTAAGGCATGCCGAGACGAATTGGGCCAAATTGCGGACTAGGTGCGTAAACGCGATATTCGTTACCCCACGGGCAGACCACATCAACGCGATCCTTGCCGGCGCTAAAATCAAATTTTGTCTCTGCCAAATCGCCGCGGACAACTTCTAACCTTTCTACGAGCGATTTAAGGTCGGGGACAACCAATCCGGTGTGACCGCGGATGGCTTGGGTTCCTAGGGTCGGTAGGTGAACTTGGCTCTTCCCAATATTGACCCACATATTAACGACTCCGGTCGTGAGATACGGATCGCGGGTAAACCCCATGCCAGTAATATAAAATAAAATTGCTAATCGTTGGTCAGTGACAGCTAAGTTAACATGCTCCAGGGCAATTATATTGCCAAAATCCTCGGCCTTACGGTCAAAATTATGTTCCACTGCTTTGCTCCTCCATAAGGCAGGTATTAATTTGCGAGGTGTGATGAGGGGTAATGTAGAATCTGAAAAGTGCCGGGGCAATCATTGATCCTTGGTCGGGCGATCATTGATATTAAAGAGGTGTTGTCGGCACAAAACGCAAAATAATACTTTGTTCCCTGGCGAATAAGAATAAACTTGGAAAAATGGCCTCTTGAGGCCATATGTTAAACATTCGTCCAATTTAATCGTTTCGCCATTTTGCCAACGGGTTTAAGGACGTTTCAATATGATAAATTTTTAAATTCAGAGATTTGTTTATTAGGGTCAAATTAATATGAGCAGTCTGAATAGTCCTGGGACTGAACGGCGTTTGCAGGGCTCCCGATATACCCGTGATACAATTAAGAATTTTCTTGAATTTTCTACGGATTTTTCATGCGTTTGCACGGATGGAGTTATTAAGTTTATCAACAATGCGGGTCTTCAGATTCTTGAGGCTCCAGATGACGGCAAGATTGTTGGCAAAGGATTCGCGGAATTTTTAGGATCGGAATTCTCAGAAATTGCAGATGATTCAAGCGATCTTCTCCTGCTAATTATAGAGGAAAAAGAGGCGCTACGTGCAAGACTGATTGGACTTGATGGGCGAGAAATCTCTGTTGAAATTTCGGTGCAATGGGCACGCGAATTTGGCACTAACTCCGTTATCGTCATGGCGCATGACATTTCGAAACAAATTAATTTAACTCAAGAACTTCATCGAGGTGAAGAACGGTTCAGGCGATTGGTTGATAACGCCATGGACATGATTTGTTCGTGTAAGAAAGGGATTGTTTCCTTCATAAATCAATCTGGCGTTGAATTAATGCGGGCGAATAGCCGTGAACAAATTTTAGGGACCTCAGTTTCTGACCTGTTTCACGATGATTATAGAGAAATATTTGAAGAACTAATTGATGATTTAATTCAAGACGACGAACGATTTCCGGCCAAACTAGCCCTTTGTGACGGATCGTATATTGATGTGCATATCGCCGTGAGCCAAGTGGATAAGTTTGACCAAGAAAACTATATGCTGGAGGTTCGCGATATCTCTGAGCATCGGCGCGCGGTGATGGCTCTGCACGATATTAACTTAGATTTGGAGCAACGGGTTAAGGACCGAACCCATGAATTGAGCCAAGAAATTAAGATTCGGAAACAGGCGGAGAAAAAGCTCCGTCAAATGGCGACCCATGATAATTTAACGGGTCTTCCCAACCGCAGCCTCCTGATGGACCGAATTGAAAATGCTATTGCGGGTGCCGAGCGCAATAAGGGACGAGCGGCCTTAATGTTCATTGATTTAGATGGTTTTAAAGCCGTCAATGATACCTTGGGCCATGAAGCCGGCGATATACTTTTGAAAGATGTTGCAAAATGTCTGCTCTCAAGCGTTCGCAAAACAGACACCGTTGCCCGCATTGGCGGTGACGAATTCATTATTTTACTTTCTAGTGTCCCCGATGAAGAAATGGCCCTGGCCGTGGCGAAAGAGGTCCTGAAAGCCCTTGCAAAGCCCTTTGAAATCAACGGGGATATCGCGAATATCGGCGGCAGTATCGGAATGTCGTTTTATCCAAACCATGGCGAATTTGCGGATCAGTTGCTTAAAGAGGCTGACAACGCGATGTATGATGTGAAAAAGCGTGGTAAAAATAGTATTGCCATTGCGCCCTAGTCTGATTAGGTCTTGAGATATCTGGGCCAAACATCAGTGGAAAAGGACGTTCGCCGTGAGTAGTTTTTATCTAGTAGATGATGATCAGGATATGATCGACTTGGCTACGGTACTTCTTGAGTCCGCAGGCCATACTGTTTCGTCAAATGTTTCGGCAATGTTTGCTATTTCCGAAATCCTTTCGCAAAAACCAGACTGCGTCATCGTTGATTTTCAAATGTCCGGAATGGACGGCATGGAACTGTGCCGGGAACTTCGCAAACACGATAAATTAAAATACACCAAACTCTTGATGCTGTCAGGGCGCGGTGATGAACATTGGCAGAATACAGCCAAGGAAGCCGGGGCTAGCGGGTATCTAACTAAGCCCATCGATCCGGGAACGTTCGTGGATGATATCGAGCAGGCAATCAAATAATTTGACCTGTCCCAGAAGAGCCCTCGATACAGAAATAGACTTTAGCTTTAAAATGGTGGAGCCGATCGGGATCGAACCGACGACCTCCACGTTGCGAACGTGGCGCTCTCCCAACTGAGCTACGGCCCCAT
>JABJKH010000086.1 GCA_018660465.1 Rhodospirillaceae bacterium | reverse complement strand
GACAGGGGTGACGTGTCTGCGATTTCTGTCTCATCTTCGTTCCCTTCGGTCACTACGATGAGCTAAAAATCCTCTCTTATGCAATCCCGCTAATTTGTTCCATAGGCGCTGACGTTAGACACTTTGAGTAGTTTGTGTTTGGTTTGTTCGCTACCGTTATCCTGGCCTTCCAGCCACCGGGTCCACCTAAAAAGCTGACCAAGAAACCATCGTTCTTCTTACAAATGATTGCCCAAGTTATCTTGGTGCTGTCTGCCGTGTATTATCACGCTGGCGGAGGGGGGGCAGCGTCATCGGCTGACTATGCTCAATGGGTTGCAGGATTCGTTATGTTGCCTATTTTTGCAATGATCGGCAGTGCCATCAGCAAGAAGGCCATGAGCAAGCAGTTGGCAGCACGACAAGCCAAATGGGAGGCCAGCCCTGAAGGTCAACGCTGGGCTGCCGAGCAGGCCAGGAAACTTGCTCCCAAAGGAAACAAGATTAGCAATAAGCTCACAAAAATGCCGAATGGCGATTACGTGGATGAAGATGGCACCTTCTATAAGGACGGCAAGGGCTATTATATCGACGACGATGGTAACGCCTACATGGACGATGACCTATACGCGATGAAAGAAAATATTAAAGAGGAATTTTTCCATGACTCAGATTATGACAGCAGCAAGAAAAAGAAGAAAAGAAAGAAAAAGAAATCCAAGGCAAACGCCAAACCTGACGACGGAAAAAAACCAAATCCCAACGCTGCAGCTTAGACTGGGATCAAACAGACAGTCGCTCTCTAGACGGCACCCGCCTGTTATAACGTCATTTTAAAATACAGTGCTTGGCGAAATCTTTCGCTTCATTAGCGGTCACATCGCCTTTCGATTTAGCTTTGATCTGGTCGCACCATTCCTTGCTGCCAATCTCTGGAGAACAAGCGGATAGAGTAATCGCAAATACGGTTGCAACCAAAGCGGTGACAGAAAATTTCATGATTTTAGTCGGAGTCATTTTTACCTCTTTCTTTTATTTTTTGCCAGAGCATACTCACGGATAATAATTATAGATTTTGTATCCTTTAGAAATACAACATGGAGGCATCATATGAAACGCCTTTTCATTACATTTGCAGCATTTTTTCTTCCTGTTGCTGCGTCAGCGCAGTCGACCCTGCTGCCAACTCCTCCACCGCCGCCGCCTCTACAAGCTCCTGCGCCGTTGCCGTCCCTAACTAAATCTGTTGGTGACTTAATCGGCACTGTTTTTACAGAGGAGGAAAAGCGCATCATCCGCGCTGCCGTCAATGTCGTCTCTCCTGGAACCCTACCTGAACCACAATCGAACCGGGAAGAAATATCACCCAGATCATCTGGAGACGCCCAAGAAATCAAACAAGACGAAGATGATGGAGACCGAAAGCACAAGAAAAAGAAAAATATATGGAAGAAAAAAGCCAAGAAACACAAAGGCAAACACAAAGGAAAGGGCCGCGGAAAAGGCCTACCACCCGGCCTAGCGAAACGAGGTAAATTACCGCCAGGTCTCGCCCGCAAACTTGAAAAAAATGGTGAGCTGCCGCCGGGACTTCAAAAAAGAAGCCTGTCGAAAGAACTCGAGGCAAAGCTGCCCCCCGCACAGGTGGGGACTGAACGTAAAGTTGTCGGCAATGACGTCGTACTTCTGAATAGAACCACCAATGTCGTATTGGATATTATTCGGGATGTGACAACGCAAAGTGGGAAGTAGGAAGTATGTTTTGACTGACCTTGTCGGATATTACCGACGACCAAATGGCCCCTACTCTGCCCACTGCTGCTCGACCAACTTGCTGCTGTGTTCAACATACGATTCATAGATTTTGGCGAGTCGATCGGCAGTACCTTTGGTGAATTGGTCGTCCAAAAGAAGGGCTTGTTCTTTGTCTCGTAAGATATCGAAGATGTCGGAAAAAAGGGTAACGAAGAACAGGCTAAAATGTTCTTCGGTGAAAATATCTATTTGGCCTTGTCCCTTTTTCTTGTCATCAAGACTGTTGATCGTGCCGTTTACGATGGACAAGAACGTTGTCATTCCCGAATAAAAATTATCGAACTTCACAAGCATTTTCATCAATATCGAAAAGGCGAAACTTTTATAATCTTCGTCAGCAACGATCTCTTGCCAAATTTCCTCATCCTCTTCTGCGGTGATTTTCTCAAACAATTTTTCAGCCATTGGGTTCAAGGCATTATAGGAAGCATCGCCAAGCAGTTTGTGCAAATACTCGTCCAACCCACGAATAAAAACCCGAGGAATACGATTTGGAATGCCCTCTAATTCTGTTAGCAAGTGTGAAATTTTAACCAACGTAAGACGCAGCAAAAATTTAGTGCGATTTGCCGAAGCCGGTATTGGTGCCTCTGCATCATCAGGTGGAGATTCTGAACCACCTGATTTCGCTCGCCCGTTTGCGGCACGTGCGCCCAAAACGTCCGCCGATGTATCTGCTCCACTATCCGCCGCAGAAGGTGCATCCCCCTCAACCGCAGCTTCTGTCGAAATTCCAAGCGCACTAGAAATTTCCTTGGCCATGGCCTCAGCTTTTTCGTCGGCAGAGAACGCAAGGCAGATGGATTGCGTTAAGGGTACAATTAATTTTACGTCTTTGTCGGAAAAGTCTTTGCCTGCGTTGCGAATATTCCCGAGTGTCTTATTCAACGCTTCACAGACCCCAGAAACATGAACATAGGGTGTGCCCAGTACTCTTTTGCGTGTGTCAGACGATAATTCAGTAATCCGATCTATTAATTTCTCGGCTTCCGAGTCAACGCCTTGAACTTGAAGTCTTTGAAGCAGGGTATTTGAAAGCACTAAGATTTCCTTAGAGAGGCTTTCGGCCTTGTACCTTGTGACCTGAGAAGTGGCGACAGATAAAGCAGCCTTATATGTATCTTGATTAAATTTTCCGCTTAGTTTTAAACCAAGGCCATTTGGAATATTAACGGGGATTGAATATCCTGATTTGTCATCGAATGCTGCCTGACGATCCGGGCCGACATAGGTACTCGTTACCAAATAAGGCCGGGTATTGCCGAGTAATTTCTCGATACAATCTTTCATTATTATTGCCGAAAGAGGTTTGGTGACAATTTCATCCCCACCCGCATCATTAAACTCAGTAATTTCTTCCGACGTTTCTTCCGACGTCGTCCCGATAACAGGAATAAACGGGCTCACTCCAAGTTCATGAGCCCGCAATCGACTAACAAATTTACTGAGATTCTTGCCACGAAGACCTAGTTCACTGATGATCAGGTCGGGTTCCCAATCCTTAATTTCGCGCAGAAGGTCCTCTTCACTTTTGCCTATCCGATAGTCAGGATAACCATAGGCCTGAAGGGCATACCGCACTGCGTTTGCCGCATTGCGATCTGGATCAATGATTAAGATATCAGCGTCATCTAGTCGCAGATCGGCCATTTCTCTGTACATTTCCCTCAAATAAATACACGGGCAACCCGCAAACCACCGGCAGTATAAAGTCGCCGTATTAAATTTAAATTACCTACTCGCGTATGACCAGAGTGCAGCGGAAACTCGCGTTATAATCATTTTATTTGACCGAACTACGCCAGATAGGCAAGGCTTATACCAAGGAACATAAACAATGCCCCTTGGTATAAGATTATAAAATTCAGACAAAAGAGGCGCGTGTGATTTGAATTTAACATTTTCACTATGCGGCCATGAAATTCCACGCATTGGAATGGGAACACTTTATTTGTCAACCGAACGTGGATTTGGTGGGCCGCTGCCACATGCGGGCGCGTTATTGGAAGAGGCTGTCAGGCTCGGGGTTCGGTTTTTCGATACCGCCGATAGTTACGCCAATGGTATCGCAGAACAAGCGGTGCACGATGCACTTCATCCTTATGACGGCTTGCTGATCACCACCAAGGGTGGCTTTCGCCATGAACGACTTGGCCAATGGTTGCGGGACGGGCGGCCTGAACACCTACGCCAAGTTCTTGATGATAGCCTACGTCGATTGGAACTGGAAACAGTCGATCTTTACCAACTCCACTGCCCTGATCCTCGGATCCCGTACGCCGAGTCAATCGGCACACTCGCCGATCTGCAACGCCAAGGAAAAATTCGCCACATCGGCATTTCCAATGTCGGCACAAGCGAAATCGAGATTGCCCGCGAAGAAGCAGAGATTGTTTCAGTCCAAAACCCGTTCAATGTGCGGTCGCGCCGGGGTGGCAACGTGCTGGGCGGCGGCGATGTGCTAGATGTATGTGAAACCCATGGCATGGCATTTATTCCATGGGCACCACTCGGCGACGGCGGTATATCATGGTCTGATCCGGTGCTGGTGGCATTGGCCGAGAAGCATAAGGCTAGGCCTCCACAGATTGCACTCTCTGCACTCCTTCATCGTTCACCGGTTATATTACCTATCCCAGGGACGAGTTCTCACAACCACCTACGCCAAAATGTGGCCGCAGGGGAAATTATACTGGATGAAGAAGACCTTGATCAGCTTTGGGCCTAGTACTTATCGTCGTCCAGAGTCCCGCCACCCAAAACGCGGGTGTAGTTGCCATCCACATAATTGCAGTAATGTTCAAGGTACTGCATGGGCTTAAACCGAGGCGGATTATCAGGCCCGACGCAGGTCGGCAACGGATCGCTGACCACATCCCAATTAGGGTTATAAAAGAACGCAATCTGATGACGCTCTTGTCCTGGTGGCAACACCCGGTGCGGAGTCGCAATGAACCGGCCATTGGTCCAGACGTTCATGAATTCACCACTGTTGACCAGCATGCTGTCTTTCACGTGCACAGCAGGAATCCAATCGCCATCAGTTGTCATGACTTCAAGCGCAGGAATGCTGGATACAGGTAAGATGGTGATAAAGCCGTTGTCGCGATGCGGTCCGGCAGCTAATTGGTTTTTCTCTGGCGCAACGTTTGGATAGTGAACATTACGCGTCGTCCAATAGGGATCCGTAAACATCGCGTCAAAATAATCTTTGGGCAGGTCAAGCGCACGCGCATACACCGGTAATAATGATCGCCCTAAATCTTCCAGTTGGCCAAAATATTCCAGCATGATCCGCTTAAAGTCGGGCAACAGTTCAGTGCTTGGCCATTTATTAGGCCCTGCGAACCGGCGCTTGGCGACAACTGACGGGTGGTCTGCTGGACGCTCGCGGACAAGCCGGTAATTTGCATTCAGGTCACGCGTAGAATTGTCCGCCAAAGGAGAGGTTACATAGACAGTGGACTTGAACGGCACATAGCCGGGGCCATTTTCACCAACCTTAAGCGCCAGCTTATCGTCATCAGGCAATGCATGAAACTGCCGCACCTGATCCATTGCAGCGGCAACCAGTTCAGGGGCTATGCCGTGGTTGGTCAGGTAATAAAATCCGATTTCTTCCTGTGCGTGACGTAGCTCTTTCGCGGCGGCCTCAAGACTGCCATCTTCACCCCGAAGGTAGGGGCCAATGTCGATAAGGGGAATTTCCCCTGATGGATCAATCTGCTCAGCCACGCCCGTCATTATTGCCTCCCCTGCATGTCAATACAGGAGAATAGCACGGAGATAATTTCCGGGTAAAGAGAGGTTATAACGCGCCGCGCTGCTTTGATTCCAGGAGTCGCATATAGGACCGCTGTCGATCCAGTTGATCGCGGGTTATGTCCTTTTGCTTGGTGCTCAATTCACGAGACTGTTGCTGCTGTTCCGTAATCCGCTGGGTTTGCTCAGTGCGTAATTCAATCGACCGGCCCTTGCTCGGACTTTCGGCGCGGCTTTGGCCCGGCACTGAATTTCTCGTTGTGGGGCGTACGTTGACGCATTTACGCTTCCCAGTTTTGGAGTCGTATTTCAGATGGAATCGGCTGCAGTTATGTGTTGTGTCCGCAACCGTCGGGCGCTGGGCCCAACTGGTAAAAAGGGCAACGGCGACGCTAAAGACAATAGCGGCGAATAAAGGGTGATTCATTATGCCCATTCCTCATAATTATTATTCCCCCTCAATTTAAATAATTCTACGGCTCTTAGGTTACCGAGGGGTTAAATTGTGACGTTTTTCCCTGACAAGATTGCTCCTGGATATTATAAGGCCCGAATGCTTGAACTCTACCACCATTCTACATCCGTTTGTGCGGCCAAAGTCCGCATGGCGTTGGACGAGAAAGATATCCCTTGGAAAGGTCATTATATTGACATCCTGAAGGGCGATCAGTTCACCCCGGAATTTTTGAAACTTAATCCCAAGGGTTTGGTGCCGGTGCTGATCGACGATGGCAAGGTGATCTTGGAATCGACCGTTATTAACGAATATATTGAAGATGCCTTTCCAAAGACCCCCCTTCGGCCTGACAGTGCCGGAGACCGGGCACAGATGCGTTTCTGGACCAAGCTGATTGATGAGCAACTGCACCGAGCGTGCGCAGTCATTACGTTTTCAGTATTTCACCGCCACATTATCCTGAAGCTAAGCGAGCAGGAATTGCAGGACTATCTAGAAGCGATGCCCAGCCCCGAGCTCCGCGCCAAGAAAAAAGGCTGGATTCTTCAAGGCGTTGATGCCCCGGACGCCCAAGAGGCCTTCAAGGCCTACTTCAAGTCCTTGAATGAATTGGATCAGGCATTGGACGGAAACGATTGGTCCGCGGGCCCCTCTTTCTCGTTAGCCGATATCGCTTGGGCTCCTTATGTCAACCGCATGGCCATGCTGGGGATGAACGGCATGTTCACAACCCGGGTCGCCCGCTGGTTTGACCGCATTCAGGCGCGCGAAAGCTTTAAACCTACGGTGCTCGACTGGATCCCAGCGGACATGACCGCCGACATGAAGTCACGGGGACAAGAGGCCTGGCCACAGGTGAAGGGTATTTTAGGACTTTAAGGCCGTTTCACCATGCGAAACGAAATACGCGTACCAGCTATGCGTTTAATACATATTAAGGCCTATTTTCTGCGAATTACTGACATTAATTCCGCATTCCATGCGCACACAGCATATCAGAACATGCCTGCCCTTCCTGATCAGCGCTGTTTATTTCATCACGCTCCATGATAATTTTCTTATTAAGTTAACGTAAGAGGAGTGAGAGCCATGTCGAGCATTACCTATCCAGGAAACCTGTTGGAAGCACGGGCCGAATTCCCCTATGCACTGAATTTCGCCGACCATATTATTAGCCTTACCGGTCAAGTCCTTGAGGCTTTGGCGGCGACATTCGTCACTGTTCCGACTTCTCGAATTAACTCCATGAACCGCCATACCTTAGAAGATATCGGTCTGGACCAGAGCCAAATCGACTTCGGCCAAATGGACTCCTTCTGGCGACTATAGTCTTTTGTCTATCTCCCGGGCTTTGTTCAGCAGAGCGTCAGAGTTCTGTCTGAACTGGGCTTGGGGCGGAGAACACAGGTCTTTCCTGAGCGAGGTCGATAAGCTAGGTTGCTGACCATGCAAGAATGCGTTCTCATCATTGATTTCGGCTCACAGGTTACACAACTTATTGCACGCCGAGTCCGCGAAAGCGGTATTTACTCCGAAATTCATCCATTTAATAAAGTGACGGCAGAAAGCCTCGACAGCTTTGGTCCGAAAGCAATCATCCTATCGGGTGGCCCGGCCTCTGTAACCGACGTTGATACGCCCCGTGCACACGAGGCAATTTTTGATCTGGGAGTACCAGTTCTAGGAATTTGCTACGGCGAACAAACCATGGTGCACCAGCTGGGGGGGCGAGTGACGACATCGGACCACCAGGAATTTGGTCGCGCCCATATTGAAATTATCGATGACTGCGAACTCTTTCATGGGGTTTGGGACGTCGGCTCAAAAGAACAGGTCTGGATGAGCCATGGCGACCGCATCGATGAAATACCCGACGGCTTTAGGGTCGTCGCTGCCAACGATAGTGCCCCCTTTGCCGCCATCGCCAACGACGATAAACATTTTTATGGCGTACAGTTCCATCCTGAAGTCGTCCACACCCCGCATGGCGCACAGCTTCTAGAAAACTTCACACACCGGGTCGCCGGGTGCCAAGGCGACTGGACCATGGCGGCGTTCCTTGAGACCGAAATTACGCAGGTTCGTGAACAGGTCGGTGATGGCAAGGTTATCTGTGGTTTATCTGGCGGGGTCGACAGCTCTGTTGTTGCTGCCTTGCTCCATGAAGCAATTGGCGACCAGTTACAATGCGTCTTCGTTGACACAGGGCTGCTACGCTACGGCGAAGCGGACCAAGTGGTCGATGTTTTCCGAGATCACTATAACATTCCGCTCATCCACCGCGACGCCTCTGACTTATTCCTGGGCAAACTCGATGGCGTTTCCGACCCAGAGCAAAAGCGCAAAATCATTGGCGCGACGTTTATTGATGTGTTTGAAGAAGAGGCGAACAAAATTGCCGATGCGCGATTTCTGGCCCAAGGGACTCTTTATCCAGACGTGATTGAGTCTGTATCGTTTACGGGGGGACCAAGCGTGGTTATAAAATCCCACCATAACGTGGGCGGACTGCCTGAGCGCATGAACCTGAAACTGGTTGAGCCGTTGCGGGAACTTTTCAAAGACGAAGTCCGGGTCCTAGGCCGCGAACTCGGATTACCTGATGAAATGGTCGGGCGCCACCCCTTCCCGGGTCCAGGCCTCGCCATCCGTATTCCTGGTGAAGTCACCCGGGAAAAAGCTGATATCCTGCGTGCTGCGGATCGAATTTATCTGGAAGAGATTAGAAACGCAGGGCTCTACAACGCGATCTGGCAAGCCTTTGCAGTGCTTTTGCCGGTTCAAACCGTCGGCGTCATGGGTGACGCTCGTACCTATGACTACGTATGCGCGCTTCGCGCCGTCAATTCTACCGATGGCATGACAGCTGATTATTACCCCTTCGAGCACGAATTCTTAGGCCGGACCACCAACCGAATCATCAACGAAGTGCGTGGAATCAACCGAGTTGTTTACGATATTACGTCCAAACCGCCAGGTACGATTGAGTGGGAATAAGCCAATTTGTTACGAATTGTCGGCGACGTTATCCCTAAATTTAGAAATAAAATTACTAAATTTAGGGGCAAATTGGGAATTTAGTGCTAAATATAGCAATTTAT
>JABJKH010000085.1 GCA_018660465.1 Rhodospirillaceae bacterium | reverse complement strand
TCGATGCTGGCCTGCGGAAGTATATGCTGCAGGTCTATAACTACATGGCATCCGGCGTGCTGCTGACGGGCATTGTCGCCGGTGCTGTTGCATCATCCCCAGCTGCGATCGAGATGATTTTCGGCTCTGGTCTGAGCTTGGTTGTAATGTTGGCACCGTTTGCTTTCATCCTGGCCTTGAGCTTTGGCATCAACAAAATGAGTGCGGCCACTGCACAGGCAGTGTTCTGGGCATTTGCTGCTGTTATGGGGCTGTCTTTGTCCTCTATTTTCTTGGCCTACACCGGTGAGAGTGTTGCGCGGGTCTTCTTTATCACAGCAGGTGCTTTTGCTGGCTTGAGCCTTTATGGCTACACCACAAAGAAAGACCTCTCAGGCTTTGGTTCGTTCTTGATTATGGGCCTGATCGGTATCGTGATTGCCAGCTTGGTCAACATCTTCCTGCAAAGCTCCGCCATGCAATGGATGATTTCCGTTGTTGGCGTCCTCGTCTTTGCTGGGCTTACGGCCTATGACACGCAAAGAATCAAGCTGATGTATAGCGAACTTGATGACAGTGAGGTCTACGGCAAGAAGGCAATTATGGGCGCGTTGTCACTGTATCTGGATTTCATCAACATGTTTCTCATGTTGCTGCATCTGTTTGGCAATCGCGAATAGCTTTTGAGTCCATTCGAAA
The DNA here is from genome assembly GCA_018660465.1 of Rhodospirillaceae bacterium. NCBI lineage: Bacteria > Pseudomonadati > Pseudomonadota > Alphaproteobacteria > Rhodospirillales > Rhodospirillaceae > Rhodospirillaceae bacterium. Next base: position 27,084 of record JABJKH010000085.1, on the reverse strand, counting down.
CAAACCGCTCGGCAGCTTCGGCTTCCGAGCGGTTTTTCTTTGTGCAATTTTCGGGGAAGTTTAAGGCCGACCACTCCTGAGATGGTCCATCGCCGCGTTGAGTTGGCTCATTCGTTTGTGGTTGCCGTAGGGGCTGTCCGGGTGATGAATGGTCGCCAGCATCCTAAAACGATTGCGAAGCGTGCTTGAATTGGGTGCCGGTCCGGGCGGGAAGCCCAGAACATGCATCGCATCTTCCCGCGACGTAATACCTTGGGCCAGGGGGTCGAACGACAAAACCGAGACAAGGGCGCGAAGCCGTTCCAATTCATCATCTGCATCCATAAATTCGTCGTCAGGTGGCCCGGCATCTGTGGCTTCATCAAGCCCTACTTCAGACCCAGCAACGTCGAGAGCATTCGCCTCATCTTCGCTCTTTCCGCTATCGACATTGATCCGCATTTCGCCACTTTCAAAAGCCAGCGCGAGCCCTAGCGCTTTTCGGACCAAGGTCACGTCGAGCCCAGGTGACATACGAACCTGCAACCGGGGTTTGCGCCGCCACAACCTTCCTTCTGCAGCACCCGACTTAATTGTTACGGTTTCGCGATCGTCCCTGCTGGGTTCGCCTGGATCAGCAAATGCCGAGATGATTTCTTCTGGCACCACCAAAACAACCGATCGAGTCATGTCGGCAACGTTGACCTTTCGTCGCTCCGCCAACGCCAACACGGCGTCCCTAAATGTGCTTGAGCAGGTGACGGTGTAGGAATGTTTTCGATTTTTGCCGTTCATGAAAAGTCCTGGAACCCTTTGCCTAAAATAATCGTATGCCGAAACTAAACTACGACGGCAGAGGCAAAGAAGCCGCTGACTTAAACCGCCTTATATCATTAATCGGAGAATTTAAGGGATTCAGCCTTTCAGTCAACTACGAAAGTAGTTTTTTTGTGAAGCCCTTCGTTGACGTAAGATTAAGAGGCTGAAAGTATATTTTAATACATTGATATTTAATGATTTTTGTATTTAACAGAGAACTCTTTACCTACGACTCTAAGCGTTGATAGGTAATATTCTAACGATCGATCAGACAAAATAATGGTAAAAATGAGCAATTATCCGATACCGATTCGGTATCTAATAAATGCATCAATGGGGCTACCCGAAGCCATAATTTCCGTACTGAACGCGTTTCGAAACTAGGTTCTCAACTAATTAAGACGCTTTTGAATGAACGAATTGCATCGCCGCCTATATTCAATATTCCCGGTCTTATCCATCTGCATGAGGGAATTCGACCCAAAATGTGGGGCCGTGACCCAATTCATTCTCAGCCCCAATTCGACCTCTCATCATTCCGATTAAGGACTTATCCACGCTCAATAGATGTTATCCGTTCGCTACAACGGGAGATACCAATCACCCTTTGTTTATTTCGCATAGATATCGACATTGCTTCTACCTGAGCCGCTATCATTTCCCCGCACCCATTGCATGAGCAACTCTCGAGCTCGGTTGTTTGTTTAATTTCCCTGAAATCCACCACGCCGTTTCGACCACTTTGTTTAGGTCAATTCCCGTCGAAAGAGACATTCCATCAAGCATATAGACCACATCCTCAGTTGCGACATTGCCCGACGCCCCGTCTGCATAAGGACATCCGCCGAGACCACCGACGGCACTGTCAATTGTTGTCACCCCCAAGTCGATCGCCCGAAGAATATTTGCAAGCGCCTGGCCATACGTGTCGTGGAAATGAACGGCAATTTTATCGATGGGAATTAGATCCGCTACGGCGTTAATTAATAATTTTGTTCTTAGGGGATCGCCAACGCCAATCGTGTCTCCCAAACTCACTTCATAACACCCCATCTTCAGCAGGCGCTCAGCGACTTCGGCAACGTCTGTAACTGGCACTTCGCCTTGATAAGGACAGCCCATCACGCACGAAACATAACCGCGCACGGGAATGTTTAATTCTTTCGCGCGCTCAAGCACAGGACCAAACCGAACAAAATTTTCACCAATCGAACAGTTGGTATTTTTTTGGGCGAAGGCCTCAGAGGCCGCCGTAAAAATAGCGACGATATCTGATTTCGCGGAAAGCGCGCGCTCAAACCCTAAGGTTTGGCACAAGAGCCGCGTAGGTAGTGTTTTTGTTGCGCTCAATTCGTGCCAGAACATCTTCGCTATTTGCCATCTGCGGAATATATTTAGGCGAGACAAAACTTCCTGCTTCAATAAACGACAGGCCACAATTTGACAGTCGGTCGATTAGTTCCGCCTTAACCTCGACGGCCAAACCCTTGGATTCATTTTGCAATCCATCTCGGGGGCCGACCTCAAATATTGTTATGTCGGAGGGCGCCTTCATTTATTTGCTCCAACTTGGCGGCCTTTTCTCTAAGAATGAAGAGACCCCTTCGATGGCTTCCGGGCGCGCTCTGATATCAGCAAGTTTCGCCGTCAATGTTGCTCGCATCTCCGGCGAATTATTCGTACCCGCAACGGCAGCGATAACCTGTTTTGCTTCTGCAATTGCCTTTGGTGCGCCCTTAAGTATCTCGTCAATCAGTCGCTCCGACATTGCGTTTAGCGCGTCCTCGTCTGCCACGACCTCGTGAACCAGACCAATTTTCTGGGCCTCTTCCGCGCCAAACCGTTCTCCGGTTAAAAAATAGCGCCGCGCCTGAGGGGCACCGATTTTATCGATCACGTAGGGCGAAATTGTTGCCGGGATCAGACCGATGCGGACTTCAGATACTCCGAATTTAGCGCTCTGTTCTGCAAGTGCGATATCGCAACACGCTACCAGCCCTGTTCCACCGGCGATTGCCGCCCCCCGGACAAGCGCAATCGTCGGTTTCGCCAAGGTCGCCAAGGCCTCCAAAAGCGCGCTCAATTTACCGGCATCGCTGATGTTCCTGTCGCGATCATAATCGGCTGATTGGCGCATCCAATTGAGATCAGCGCCTGCGGAAAAAGATTTTCCAGCACCAGTAAGTAAAACAACCCTGATCGAGTCGTCTTGGGCAACATCACGTAAAATACCGTGAAGAACGTCGATCATCTCCGGGTTAAAGGCGTTGTGAACCTCGGGACGATTCAAGGTGATGCAGGCGACACCTCGTTGATCTATCTCAATTTTTACAATTGTATCGCTCAATACCGTGGCTTCCGTTACATGTGGAAGATACCAAATTTAGTATCTGGAATGGGCGTTCATGAAATTCGATATTAAAGCGTAGAATCCGGCATGCAAAGTGCCAGAGTGCAAAGAGAACGCTGTTGCATACTGCTGCGAAGAATATATAAATTCTACAAATTGTGTATTTTTACGGAAAATCTGTATATTTTTAATCTATGAATAAAATCGACAGTGAAAATTCATCGCAAACTTTGGCCTTATCTGCTTATTCGCGAATTCGTGCGGATATAATAGATGGTACATTAGAGCCAGGAAGAAAGCTCCGGATCGCTGAGTTGTGCGATACTTATGAACTCGGTTCGAGCCCCCTTCGCGAAGCACTCAATCGGGCCTGTGCCGATGGTCTCGTCTTAAAGCGCGAACAGCGGGGGTTCTATGTCTCGGAAATCAGCGAACTGGATTTATTGGCGCTTACAAATACCCGTCTTTGGCTAGAAGAAACTGCGCTTCGGCAAACCCTTTGTAATGACCCGGAAGGATGGGAGGAACGAATTCTCGTTGCCTTTCATCGGTTGCAGAAAAATTCGAAGACAATAAAAGATGAAAATTTTTTATCGAATACGTCTTGGGGCGAATTGCATCGCGATTTTCACATGGAACTGGTATCAGGCTGTGGTTCGGAATGGTTGATTAGATACTGCGAACAGCTTTACGACCAATCCCGCCGGTACAGAATAAAAATAAGTTCGACGCGGACCACGCGCCCACGCCGGAACCGAGAAACAATAAACCGGCACCGTGATCTTATAGATGCCTGTATCGAGGGCGATGTGGAGGCGTCGGCCAAGGCATTGGCGGAGCACTACCTATTGTCGGCAGAGGCTGTTCTTAATACGAAGCTTCGACTTCTAGAAAACCCATTTAGGATTGTGGAACTAGAGAAGTGACTCAGAGATACTGCGGGCCAAATCTGTAAAGTCGTCATCAATCGGAAGACGCAATCCATCATTGAAACGATTAAGCATTCCCATTCCAGCGGCAACAAATGTAATTTCTACGCGCTGCTGTGGATTGTAGGCCGATGTAAATCGCTCACAAACATCGTCAGGAATATTGGCTGAATCCTGGGTCAAGGCTGCCGAGAATTCGAGGGCGGCACGTTCATCATTGCTAAACACGGGATGAGTCATGAAGGCATTAATGTTATCGATCTTCTCTACCGAAACACCCATTTTAGTAATTTTTTTGATCTGGTGGGTAGCGCAATAAACGCAAGAATTTAGGTTTGAAACCAAAAGCCGAATGAGGATTGTCAGTTCCGGGTCCAACGAACCGCCATTCGCCGCTGCCGACAAAAACCCACGCGCTTTGATTGCCATTTCATCGGCATGTGCCATCGCCCTAACGCTATGAGACAACATCCCCCGCTGTTTGGCAGCAGACTCTGCATACCCCTTAAACTCGGGACCGAAGTCCTCTAGATCTAGAGCGGGAACTAAGGGATCACGGGCGGCAAAATTATCAAATTTGGTCATGTCTTCCTCTCAGCATAACGGCGGGCAGAGAAAATTCGGACCGAACCCATGGAGAACTATTCCTATGGTGTTCGGTCCGTTTTTAGTTTCATTGGAGGGGTTATAAATTCCCACCCAATTCAATCGTGTCGTCGTACTTTACTTTTGTATCCAGGCTTTTGAAATACCACCTTTGTCATTGGCGATGATATCTCCACGGCAGTTGGTCTTCATACCTTGTAGGCGTGACCGACTGGCCTGCGCGATTGGCAGATAGCCCAGGAATGCAATCGGGACGTCCCTGTGCAACACGGCGAGCACTTTGCGATATTCTGCTTTGCGTGCCTTATGATCCGTAATGCCGCGGGCTTTATCCAAAAGCTTATCGAAGTCCTTATTGATGTACTTACCAAAATTGAACTTCGCCTTGGAATAGAAGAACCGGTCATAGGTGGATGCCGGGTCGGGTGCATATGCCAGATGACCAATGCTGATATCAAACTTCTGTTTGATGCGGCGTTTGTGATGCGCCGATTTATCCATCGACTTGATGTTTACCTTGATCCCGACTTTCTTGAGCTGCGCCTGTACCACGGTGGCAAGGTTCAAGAGGATCGATTGGTTAGGAACAATCGCATTCACCGTGACACCGTCCGGGTACCCTGCTTCCTTCAGCAGCGCCCGCGACTTTGCGAGGTCTTGCGGATACGGTTCCTTAACACCGGGGTGGTTCCAGGTTGATCCAGGATAGTAAGGTTGAACGCCTGCCTTGGATAATCCCCAGGTGATGGCATCCATCAGTTCCTGTTTGTTCAAGGCATAAGCAAGTGCGCGACGCACCTTAATGTCTTTGGTCGGTCCGGCAATATTATTCATATTCACGTAGAACCAACGTGCGCCACTTCGGATGCTTGTTTGGAGTCCCTTAGGAGCCTTTTTAAGCAGGTTCGGCACGACCTCAGGCGGAAGTGCCCATACCCAATCAACGTCCCCAGCGCGAAGAGCTGTATAGCGTACCGTCGCGTCGGGGATAGGCCTGAGGGTAACATTATCAATGTACGGCAGCTTGTCGCCGTTCGGCGCTTTTTTCCAATAGTTGCCGAACTTCGTAACCTTCGCATATTGCTTAGGCTTCCACTCGACAAACTTGAAAGGACCTGTGCCAATCGGATGCGGCGGCTTGGCTTCAAAGCTGTCAGGGTGGGTGATGAAGAACAACGTCGGTCGAATTTTCACCAAGAAACCGTAGTCACCTTTTTTCAGCGAAAGCTTGAGCGTGTATTTGTCGATCACTTCGATTTTCTTGACCGACTTGTACGTTTTCCGCCGCGGGGATTTTGTTTCCTTGGCCTTGAAGTGGTCCATGTTCGCCTTAACGATTTCGGCGGTTAGTTCTTTGCCGTTATGGAACTTCACACCTTTACGTAAATGGAACGTGTATGACTTGGCACCGGGACCAACGTCCCAGGATTTCGCCAAGCTTGGCACGATGTCGCAGGTCTTGCTGTAGGTCACCAAGCTTTCGGCAACCAAACCGCCGAATTGCGCGGTGGGATTTCCTAACGTCCGGTGTAAATCTGGAGTGTACAGATCACCATACATCCCCATCGTAACTGAGCCACCGTATTGCTGCGCCTCAGCCTCGCTTGTGAAAGCCAAATTGGCACATGCCAAAATGGCTGCCGTCGATATAAGTACTTTCTTAATCATGACTTCTTACCTCCTATTTGTTTAGCTTCCATAAGTTCGTTTGTTTAACTCTGCATTTTTTTGCAGTTATTTTTGTCCGATACGTCGGCCTTGTTTTCGTCGTTTTTTATTCCAGTGTGATCCTTGGGTTTGAGTACTTGTAGAGAATGTCGACGATGAAATTCACGCCGACGAAGATAAGCGCAAATATTAGAATGAGCGCTTGAACGAGGGGGTAGTCGCGGCTGTACACCGCATCGACCACCAGGCTACCGACACCTGGATAGGCGAACACATATTCGACAACGACGGTGCCACCTAACAAATTTCCGAACTGAATTCCGATAACCGTGATCACCGGGTTCAAAGCATTCCTTAGCGTATGTTTGAAAATCACCGTGCGCTCCGGCACGCCCTTGGCGCGCGCGGTGCGCACATATTCTTTGCCCAGTTCTTCCAGCATTTCGGACCGGGTCATTCTGGCAACGATGGCCGCCATGCCCGTGCCCAACGTTACGGACGGGAGAACCAGATACCACAGCGTCTTCAAGGGATCGCTCCAGGAAAACACATAGCCTGATGCGGGCAGGATCGGGAAAAACAAAGCGAAGGTGAGGATCAACATAATCCCCAGCCAGAAGTTTGGAATGGACATCCCCAGAAGCGCGAACGACATGGCAGAATAGTCCGCCACGGTATTCCTTTTAATCGCCGCCAGGACTCCGGCTGGGATCGCAATCAAAACCGAAACCAGCGTCGCCCCCAGCGTCAGCAAAATGGTTGGCGGAAAGCGTTCCAATATGATTTTAATGTTCGACTGTTGGTAATGGATTGATTCGCCAAAGTCGCCTCGCAGAATATCGCCCATCCAACCGAGGTATTGAAGATGCAGCGGCTTATCCAACCCCATCTCTTTTTCCAAGACCTCACGCATACTCGCATCAATGCTGTCATCGCTGGCCATGATGTAATCAATCGGGTCACCCGGAATGAGATGCAGCAAAAGGAACACAAACACCGACACAAGAAGCAGCGTCGGGATCAGCATCAGGAGGCGGTTGAGAATATACTTCAGCAACATTTTATTTTTATGTCCGCTAGCGCAAATGACACGCGACCGAGCGAAGACCCTCCTTTGCCTCAAGAGTTGGTTCGATCTCAGAGCAGGTGCTTGTCGCCACAGGGCATCGGCCAACGAATACACAGCCCGCCTGTCGATTAATTAAATTCACCATATCGCCCTTGAGCAGGCTGGGGTTGAATTCAAGGTTCGGGTCGGGCTCCGGTATCGCCGAAATCAAGGCTTCGGTGTAAGGGTGCAACGGGTTGTTGAAGAGATCATCGACCTGACCCATCTCAACAATTTTCCCGCCATACATGACCGCCACCCGTTCACAAAAATGTTCGACAACACTTAGATCATGGGCAATGAACAGGTAGGCCAGTTGTTTGGTATCTTGGAGTTTTCGAAACAGGTTTAGAACTTGCGCCTGCACCGAAACGTCCAAGGCGGACACTGCCTCATCCGCGATAATCAGGTCGGGTTCCAAGGCCATGGCGCGGGCGATGCTGATGCGTTGACGCTGCCCGCCGCTGAATTCGTGGGGATAACGGTCGCGCTGTTCTGGCTTTAGGCCAACCAACTCAATCAACTCATCGACCCGGTCGTTGATCTCATTTTTCGGGACGATCTTTTGTAGACGAAGCGGATTACCCAATGTGTCACGAACCCGCATGCGTGGATTAAGGGACATGTACGGATCTTGAAAGACCATCTGAATGCGGCGGCGTACTGATTGGAACGTCGCCTGCGACATCTCTAGAATTTCTTGGCCACTAAAGCTGATCCGGCCCCCGGTCGCGTCGATCAATCGTGTGATTAGGCGTGCCGTCGTTGACTTGCCGCTGCCGCTTTCGCCGACCAGACCAAAGGCTTCGCCCTTGTTAATCGAGAAATTAATGCCGTCGACGGCCTTAAGAACGTCTTCCGCCCCGCGCTTGAACGAAAAGAACGAACTCATCCCGAAGTGCTTGGTCAGGTCTTCAACTTTTAAAATTTCTTCACGCATGATCATTCTCATTGTCGTAAAGATGACAGGCTATTTGACGCCCTTCTGTCGTTCTTAAAATTGGGTCTTCTTCATGGCATCGCTGAATTGCATGTTCGCATCGGGGTGCAAAGTTACAGCCCTTAGGTGGGTTCATAAGATCGCAAACGGTTCCTGGGATCGGGTCCAGATCATGGCGCTTCTGACCGCGACGCGGCAGGGCGCGTAACAATCCTTGGGTATAAGGGTGCTGTGGGTTCTCAAAGATCGTGTTCCGGTCGGCAAGCTCAACAATATTACCGGCATACATCACCGCAATCCGATCACAGAGGACCGCCGCAACGCCAAGGTCGTGAGTGATGAAAATCAGTGCTTTGCCCAGACCTTTTATAAGTTCGCGCAGGAGATCGAGAATTTGTGCTTGGATCGTCACATCCAGTGCCGTCGTCGGCTCATCCGCGATCAGCAGGTCTGGATCACATGCCAGCGCAATCGCAATTATTACCCGCTGGCGTTGTCCGCCGCTGAGTTCGTGGGGATAGCTTTTGACCCGTTCCGTCGGATTGGGAATGCCGACTTTATCAAGCATGTCCACCGATTTAGCGTAGGCATGCTTCTTACTGAGACCTTCGTGGATTTGATAGCATTCCGCTATTTGATCACCGATGGTATAGGCTGGATTTAAGGCCGCCATAGGTTCTTGAAAAATCATCGACATTCTAAGGCCGCGATAGGAATACATCTCGCGTTGGGTTTTTTTCAGCAGGTCTTCGCCCTTAAAAACAACCTCTCCTTGGGTGATTTTTCCGGGCGGCGCGGCAATCAACTGCATCAGGGAAAGAGCCAGCACGCTTTTTCCCGACCCGCTTTCCCCGACAATCCCAAGTGTCTCTTTCTCATGCAGTTTGAAGGACGCTTTATCGACGGCGGTGAGAATACCTTTTCTGAGGAAAAATTTGGTCTCTAAGTCTCGAACATCTAGGAGCACGTTATTCATTGGATGCGTGCTCCTCACTCAGCCGTGGGTCCAAGACGTCCCGCAGTCCGTCACCCAGCATGTTTAAGCCAAGAACCGTAAAGCAAATGGCGAGGCCCGGGAAAATCGCACCCCAAGGATAGAATTCCATCGCGCCTTTGGCAGCGTGGAGAATATTTCCCCAGCTGGGTGTTGGTGGTGGCACACCAAGGCCCAGAAAGCTCAATGAAGATTCTGAAATAATTGCCTGGGCAAAATCCAACGTGCACTGAACCAAAATTGGCGCCATGCAATTTGGTAAAATCTGCCGGAACAAAATCCGAAAATTTGATTCCCCTTGAACCCGTGCCGCCTCGACATATTCTTTTTCCCGTTCGGCAAGCACGGAACCCCGAACAATTCTGGCGAAATGCGGTGTGTACCGGATCGCCAGCGCAATGCAGACATTGGTCAGCGACGCGCCCAAAACACTGACCAAAGCGATGGCCAACAATATACCGGGGAATGCCATAATGGCATCCATGACCCGCATGATGGAATTATCCCAGACCCGTCCCGCGTATCCAGCGACGGCACCAACGAACACGCCCATCACCAATGCGGCGCTAACCGATCCCAACCCGGCGATGACGGATATTCTGGCACCGTAGATAACCCGTGATAAAAGATCACGACCGAAACTATCCGTGCCAAACGGATGCGCCCATGACAATTCAACCAGACGTTCTTTGAGATTGATTTCGTCTGGGTCATAAGGCGCGATGATGGGTGCCAGGGCGGCAACGATTGCAACAATCGTTACGAAGATAAGCCCGGCGGCCGCCATTCTGTTTTCTGAAAACCGAACGACCAGCCCGCGCAACGCTGGCGACAGCCATGAAAAGTTCATGCTGTTGGCAGAAATTGCGCTCGTTGATCTTAAATCGCCGGCCATAAAAAATGGTCCTTGGTTCAGTAACGACGGATGTGGCTCAGTGTCCTACACAATAGTAATCGGGGTGCCGACGGGCTGGGCGGGTTTATTCTGTCCAGCAAGCCATTCAATATCTTTGCGCGGGCTATCGCCTTTGATGAAGAACCGCGCGCGGCCTAATTTTTCAATCTCGATTTCCAAAGTGTCGCCAACGTTGATGGGGCCAATGCCGTCGTGATGAGTCCCTGTCGCGATGATATCTCCCGGTTGAAGCATCTGATATTTGCTGACCCAAGAAATTTGATCGTCGATCTTGTGGCCCATGTCGCCGGTGCTGTAGTTCTGGCGTGCCTCTCCATTCACCCAAGACTTCACCTGCAGATTATAGGGGTCGGGGATTTCATCTTTGGTGGTGATCCAAGGCCCACACGGTGAGAAAGTATGTTGGCCTTTGGGGATCAATTGACTGCGCCGGATCATGCCGCGTGCTGAAACATCAAAGAATGGGACGTACCCAAAGACATAGTCCATCGCGTCCGCTTCACTGACATGCTTGGCTTGCTTGGACATGACAAAGGCAAATTCGGCTTCCGCATGATAGACTTCAACGGCAGGAATATTGACCAGTTCGATGGTTCCCTCTGGCCCCACCAACTCCGGTGCTTTGTGAAAAAATTCGTTTGGCAACTGCTCTACGGTGCGACCCGGTTTATCAAGATAGTTCACAAATGCCGCCAAGCATTTGCTCGGTCGCGGCATGGGAGCCAATAAGGTGACGTCCGTTAATGCAACACCATCCGTGGCGGCGACGATTTTATCGATTTCACTACGATAGGTCTCGAAACCCTCGATCAAGACATCCATAACGCGTTGCGGGCCTCTTTCGGCACGGTGGCTGATTATTTCACTGACATCGACCACCCGATCACCATTCTTGAGAATTCCAATTTGGTCGTCGTTAAAGCGAAGTATTTTCATGTTAATTGATCCCGCCCGTTGATTTATTGAACGCCGTTATGGTCGCTCAGGTTTCAAATTCACGTCTCATTAGCCCGTCGAATTTCAGGTTAAAAATATACACGATCATTAAAGAAATTAAAATAATATATATTTTTTCAATCAATCCAGATGTCTCAACGAGACAATCGAGTGACCTGTTTCCTTAAGGAAAACCTCGCCTAAGGCAGAGTTAGGATCAGTTGAAATTGGCAAATTCTGATTTAAACATAGCTCGAACAACCGAATTGGAAAACGTTGGATGAAGGATATCGTGAATGCCTGATCTGAGAGTGTCCTTCTCCATTTTCTACGAACCGTTGTCCTAATTTCTTTTGCTGATCTAAACTAAGCTGCACCTTAGGGGCCTGAAGTATAAACATAGAAAAAATTAGTTAGAGAGGAATGACGATGGGTGAATACGAAGACCGTTTTAAAAAGGGAATAGAGACCCTGCGGGAGTTGGGGCGTGAAGATACCATGCTCGATCAAAAAAAACATTATCAGGACATGTATGAATTGTCCGTCGGCCATCTTTTTGGTGACATTTGGAACCGCCCGCATCTTACCATGCGCGAGCGTCAGCTGATTACGTTAGCGGCGAATATTGCGATGTGCCGACCGACCGGAAACCATTCTCATTATCGCAGTGCTCAGCACATCGGCATCACCAAGGAAGAGATCATGGAAGTGATCATCCAAACCGGCGCCTATACCGGTTGGCCGACCATGGCCCATGCCATTCATCAATTCGACGAAGTATTTGAAGAAGACAAAGCCGCCGAAGAGGAGAGCGACTAAAAATAATTAAATACCGAATGGCAGAATTAGCCACCGGTATATTCTTTCTGATATTCAGCGCGGTTTATATGTTCTACCTGACGCCGAACTTCATAACCAACCCTTTGCGTGATGCGGAAAGGCAGAAGATTGTCTGGGCCCTCCGGTCGGAAATGTTGCCGCAGTTGACGATCAGCCATTTTGCCATCGCAAATTTAGGGGTGATCATTCATGCCCTGCGCTCCAAAGATGACAAACCTTTCGATTTCGAACTTGGGGCAGGTTTGTCGCTATTTGTCATATCGCGATGCTGTTGGGTGCGGCCACCTCGGTCCACGGCATCATAAGTGGTAGTTTCTAATTCCAAAAAGTCACCTTGTTCGACATTGCCATTCTTGCTTAGCTATGTTCGAAAAAAATTTATGCGGTAGGTCCGCTTAAGCGTATATATTAACGTTGCTGGAATGAGGTGAGGACTGATACCGCTTGATTTCTAAGTATTAAGATAAATATGAAAACGTGTCCAAAAACCTAGGTGCACCCATTCGTTCGACGTATTGAATCTGCCCAAAGGGGGCTTCGATAATGCGGAGGTTTATAAATGTTGTTGTTGTCACGTCGGGGGTATTCCTTCTTGCGTTAACGCCGTTGCGGGCAATGACAGTCGAGGAAGCGGCCAAGCGACTTGAAGCGATTACCTGGTACTCGGAAGAGTATCCGCCCTATAACTTTAAGGCCAATGGACAGGCCGAGGGTATGGCCGTCGATATTCTTATGGCTGCGTTCAAGAAAATTGGCGCTAAAATCACTCCCAAAGATATTAAGATCGTGCCTTGGAACCGGAGCTATAAATACATTCAGAAAAAGCCAGGAACCGCTCTATTCAGCATGACCAAAACTCCGGAACGCGCGAAACTAATGAAATTCGTTGGCCCAGCCGTGCCGATCCATGTGGCTGTCATTGCGCCAAAGACTGCGAAGCTAAAGGTAAATGCTGTAGCTGATTTGAATAATCTTGTTACCGGTGCGGTTCGCTATGATCTCGGCGACCAAATGATACGCAAATTAACAACCAATGATAAAGCGGTCGTCCGCAAAAACTCGTTAAAACAGTTGCTATATCTGTTGGGTGCAGGACGCATCGATGCAGTTGCATATAGCGTTGATGTGTTCAATTACACGGTTAAGAAATCTGGTGGCGATCCAAAAGATTATGAAAGTATCCATGTTCTAAATACCTCCCACATGGGATATGCGTTCCATAAATCGACGGATGCCGCTATCCTAGCACCTCTGCAAAAGGCCCTTGATGAGCTCAGGGTGACGGGGGTTATCGATAAAATTATTTTCAGCTACATGAAACAACCGCCACTCTTGAAGCCTATGGCCGAAACGAATGGATGGAGCTTAAAGTGAGGTTGGCAACAGGGTGTTAGATTTATCACAAAATTAACGCCAGCAGGAATTATCATCGAATTGATGCATCGAAACTGGGCAATTTAATGCTAAGTCGGTTAAATCGAATTTTGGGTAATGGTGTTACACTTGTAATCCTGTCTATTGTCCTATTGGTTTCTTTCGGTGTCCTTTTCTACACCGACGGGGTGGTTAAGAAGAATCTCGCCCATCTCAACCAATTAACGATCGACGCTGAGAGAATTCTCACGGCAGATATTCGAAGTACGACATCGGTCCGTCTGTCCGCGAGCCTAAGGTCCGACACATACGTATCAAATTACCAGGATTTTCAGGACACCAAATACGCGTTGCTCAGCAAAATTTCCAAGCTTCCTAAAACCGAGTCCGTTAAAAAGTTTTTTTCTGAGATGGAGGACGTACAGGGCGATATAGAAGAAGCTGAGTCCGAAGCCATCGAATTAATTGACGAAGGGAAATGGGACGCAGCGCTCAAACGGGTTACAGAGGCAAAGTTTAGGCGGTTTAAAACGATTTATACGGCCAATCTTTCCAATGCCCTTAACGAAATGATTATCGATGGCAATGTTCAGGCTGACAATGCCGCCAAGATATCACGGCTCACTCAGGTCATGGCCCTCTTTATGTTCATTCTGCTTGCTGTCATTGGTGTCCTGTTTACGCGGGAGCAACGACGTTCACTAATACGCCAATCTGAACTTGCGGAAAGCCTGGAAGACGTAAATGAGAATCTTGAAAAGCGGGTTGCGGAGCGAACCGAAGAACTCGACAGAACACAGGAAACTCTACGGGCGGCCCTCGATAATATGGCGGGTGGAATATTTTTGATTGACCAGAATTTTACGCTGCAGCTTTTTAACGAGCGGTTTCGCGAACTCTACGATCTTCCAAATAACGTCGTGCAGGTCGGCAAATCGCTACGAGACGTTTTTCAAGTTCGTGCGGAACGAGGTGAGTACGGCCCTGGTGATATAACCGACCTCGTCGAAGAACGAATTAAGAGTTACGAATTTAAAAATTCCAGCAAACTTGAAGACTACGTTGCGACAACGGGTAAAACCCTCGAACTTCACCGTAGACCCTTAGCTGGCGGCGGTCTTGTGGCAGTATTCGACGACATCACCGAACGCAAAGCCGCACAAGCAGCCATAGAAGATGCCCACGACGTCATGCATGACAGCATTCGCTATGCGAGCCGAATTCAACGCTCGTTGCTACCGAATGATGAACTCCTTACGGAGCTTTTTGCCGACCACTTTGTAATTTGGGAGCCCCGCGACGTCGTCGGAGGTGACATGTATTGGATCAAGAAAGATCGGCGCGGCTATTTCCTGGTCCTCTTCGATTGCACCGGCCACGGCGTTCCTGGTGCCCTGATGACGACGATTACGGCCAGCGCGCTCAATGTTGCGTTCTCGGAAACTGGGGACCCGGCGCGGCTGGTGTCGCGGGTAAACCAAATCATTAAGGATGCCCTAGGTCAGCAAAAAGGCGATGAGGGCGATTCTGATGACGGCCTGGAAATGGGTATTTGCCTCGTTGAACCGGACCGCATGCGGGTCACATTTGCGGGCGCGCGCTTCGATCTTATAATGGGCCAAGGCTCGGAATTTGAAGTTATCAAAGGTGATAAATGTAGTGTCGGATACAGGTATGTGGATTTTGACCAAAAATTCACCAATCATTCTATTCGCTTAAACCCGGGCCAACGCTTTTATCTTTACACGGATGGGATTCCGGACCAGGTCGGCGGTGAAAAACGCCGATCCTTTGGCCGTAAGCGCTTGATCGAAATGCTCAAGAATGTTTCACACATGTCGCTGGTGGACCAAGAGCCCCACCTAAAGCGCACATTCGAGGATTACCAGGGGTCGGAGTCGCGCCGCGACGACGTCTCAATAATCGGTATAATGCCACTAGGTTAAAACTTGGGGGAAAGGACAAAGCCACAATGAACGCCAAACCATCAGACACAGGTGCCGACTACAAATACCTTTCTAGCATAATCGAAAATGTGATCGACGGTATTGTTGCCATCAATGAACAAGGAATTATTGAGAAGGCAAACCCCGCTATCGAGGAATTGTTTGGTTATAGCGTTGAGGAAATAATCGGCCAAAACGTCAAGCTCTTGATGCCGCAACGCTACGCAACTGATCATGACAGTTACCTCAACAACTATATCACGACTAATATTCCAAAGATCATCGGCACCGCACGCACGGCCGAAGGCCGTCGCAAGGAGGGAACCGAGTTCCCCATCGACCTTTCCGTCAGCGAAATCTACGTTAGTGGTGAACGCAAGTTCGTCGGCGTCATACGCGATGTGAGCGAGCGCAAGGAGGCCGAGGCCTTGATCGAAGCGCAACAACATTTGCTCATGGAACTCTCGACCCCCGCCATCCAGCTGATGAGTGGTATCGTGTTGATGCCGCTGATCGGCGCTATTGACGGTGATCGGGCAACGGAAATGATCACGCGGCTTCTTGAGACCATCGCCGAATGTCAGGCAAATGTCGCAATTCTCGATGTTACCGGAGTGCCCGTCATTGATACAGATGTCGCGAGACACCTGCTGAAGGCTGTTGCGGCGGCAAAAATGTTGGGATCAGATGTGATCCTAACGGGAATGAAGCCAACCGGTGCTCAGACATTGGTGCAGCTTGGCGTTGATCTCTCGCAGGTCACCACAAAAGGATCTCTCCGTTCAGGCGTTGAAGAAGCGCTGCGCCTCCAAGGTGTGCGAATGACACGCGAACACGGGTAATACCAAGGGATATAGAAAGGACGAAACTGCTATGAATGCCAAAAAAACCAGCGCGGCCAACGGAACTGAAGTCGACTATGAATATCTTTCAAGTATCGTCGAAAATGTAATCGACGTTATTGTTGCCATCAATGAACAAGGAACCATTGAGAAGGCAAATCCAGCGATTGAGGAATTGTTCGGCTATAGCGTCGAGGAGGTAATTGGTCAAAACGTCAAACTCTTGATGCCGCAGCGATATTCACGTGAACATGACGGCTATCTCCATAACTACTTGACGACCAACATCCCAAAAATTATTGGAACAGGCCGCACGGTCGAGGGCCGCCGCAAGGATGGCACCGAATTTCCCATTGACCTATCTATCAGCGAAATCGAAGTCGACGGCAGCCGCAAGTTCGTCGCGATCATCCGTGACGTCAGCGAGCGCAAGGAGGCCGAAGCCTTGATCGAAGCACAACAGCGTTCGCTCTTGGAACTCTCGACCCCGGCCATCCAACTGATGAGTGGCATCGTGTTGATGCCTCTTATCGGTGCCATCGATGGGGATCGGGCAACCGAGATGATCACCCGGCTTCTGGAAACTATCGCCGAATGCCAGGCAAACGTCGCGATCCTCGACGTCACCGGCGTGCCGGTCATCGATACCGACGTGGCGCGGCACCTGCTGAAGGCAGTGGCGGCGGCAAAAATGTTGGGCTCCGACGTGATCCTAACGGGTATGAAGCCAACCGGCGCTCAAACCCTGGTACAGCTTGGCGTCGATCTCTCGCAAGTCACCACAAAAGGATCGCTCCGTTCGGGCGTCGAAGAAGCACTGCGACTCCAAGGTGTGCGAATGACACGCGAGCAGGGTTAATCGTATGAAGGTTCCAATCCTCCGTCATGGTGGTATTTTACTAACGTCGTTCCAAGACGACATGACAGACCGCGATGCGCTCAATCTTCAGGCCGACCTCTTGGAGATGATTAAACAGACCGGCGATACGGCCGTACTGATGGATGTAACGTCGCTACAGATGATTGATTCCTATCAAGCCAATATGATTAGTGAAACAGGCGCAATGGCGCGCTTGTTGGGGTGCGAGGTCGTTCTTTCTGGCGTCCAACCAAAGGTCGCACTGACATTAGTCGAACTCGGCGATGTCATCTCAGGTATACGTACGGTCCTCAACATCGGCGAGGGTCTCACTTTGTTACAGGACTCGATTTCAAGACCCAGCGAAGATGAGACCGCTGAAGAGGACAGCGTGAACGAAAATTCCGAGGGTAAGGAAAGGGCCTCCTCTGACGAGCTTATCTTGGAGACATCTGCAAACGAGGAAGTGAGTAACGGCCCATGAGTTCACGTTTTCAATCCAGCCTCGACATCGTGACGGAGAACGATGTCCGCCGTGCCCGAAAGCATGCGCGTACCATTGCCCATCGCGGCGGACTTGGCGAACGCGAGGAGGTTCGTCTGACGACGATCGTTTCAGAACTCACACGTAACATCCTGAAGTATGCGGGACAGGGCACCTGCGAATTTGAGCTTCAGCACATTGGGGGCCGGATCCTTGTGCGCTGCACCTGTCGGGACCAAGGCCCCGGCATCGCCGATGTCGATGCAGCAATGACCGATGGCTACAGCACGGGCGCAACGCTTGGGGTCGGACTGCCTGGAGTCAAACGATTGGCGGATTATTTTCATATAGAGACCGGAGATCAAGGCACGGTCGTTGCGATAGAACTAGATATGCATGGGAATCCACATGTCTGACCGTCCCACCGAAATAGCAAATGATCCGGTCCGCATCGGCATTTCCATTCGCCCCTTTAAGCTTGGTCGTTTCAGTGGTGACCAGGCCGGGGTTTGGCTCGACGCGGATACGACTCTGATTTGCATGGTCGATGGTCTCGGCCACGGCGAAGACGCGGAACTGGCGGCGCGCAAGGCAGTTCACTTTGTCGAGAAAAATAGAGGTATGGACCTGGCCGAAATGATGCAGGGCTGCGATGAGGAATTGCGCGGGAGTCGCGGAGCCGCCATGGCCGTGACACGAATCGATAAGTCCACAGGCACGTTGGAATATACCAGCGTGGGCAATACGCGCTGTGCCATTATCGGTCATAAAATCCAATACCTTGGTGGCATCTACGGCATTGTCGGCGAGGGCATTAATCCGACGATTATTGAGCAACGGCAACTCGGGCGCCGTGATTTAGTGTTGTTCTGGACCGATGGCCTGCCGGAGACGCTTCGCCTAGTCGCAACGCGTGTTCGCCGAACCACTAATGCCCAAGCTTTTGCAGACGAGCTTATCGACGAATTCGCGATCGAGGATGACGATGCGGGAGTCGTTGTTGTCAGGTGGGATGCTTAACATAAACTTCGTATCTTCAGGCATACTAAATTATCAATCATAATCAGTTACATGGCATCGGGTGGCATACCTCTGCCTCGCTAGGACCCCTTATGGACGATGAGGGGAACACCAGACACTTAGCAGCAATTCAAGGTAAGCCTCGGCAGCAAATATACGTTTTTTACAATGAGCAACACCAATCCTGTAGACACTAATTTTTTAGTCACACTAATCTTCTTCGATCAGCCGATCTTTCCGGGTTCTGCTAATGCCAAAGTAAATGGTTGCCAGCGACGCAAGCAGAATTGTTACCGTAATCGGGCGGGTGAGCACCACCATCATGTCGCCTGCGTGAATGGTCATTGCGCGGTTCATGTTGAGTTCGATGATCGGCCCCATGACGAATGCCAGCACGATGGGGACTGCCGGGATGGAGAGCTTGTCGAAGTAATAAGCGATGGCCCCGATCACCAGCGCCATGACCACATGTGCGCCATAGTTCGCGTAGGCATAAGTGCCGATGACGATCAGGATCATCACAAATGGGCCTAAGATACGGCGGGGAATTTTCGCGACCATCGCAAACGAGCGCGCCCCAATTAGGCCAATAGCCAACATGATAAAGTTGCCGACGATCAGGCCTAAGAACACGGTCATGATGAACTGTGGCTGTTCTTCAAACAGCATCGGACCCGGCACGACACCCTTGGTGATCAAGACGCCGAGCAAGATCGCGGCGGCACCTGAGCCTGGAATGCCGAGCGTCAGCGACGGCACCAAGGTTCCAGCGACGACAGAATTGTTGGAAATTTCGGGTGCTGCCAATCCTTCCTCGACCCCAGTTCCGAATTGGTCGCCACGTTTCGACCAGCGCTTTTCCTCATTGTAGGCTACTAATGAGCCGACCGATGCGCCGGCACCCGGAATGATACCAATGGCCGTGCCGATCAAACTGCACCGAATCCAGGTCGGGATCAGTCGTCTGATATCGAGCGACGTTATCTTATTTTTTTCCTTCAATTCTTCTGCATCAACGGTGGCGATGGTGGGCTCGATTGTCTTGCGATGATCGACGAGGAGGCGGAACCCTTCGGGTGCCGCCAGCAAACCAATGACCACAACGATCAGCGGGAGTCCGTCCATCAGGTAGCCTTGATCGAAGGTAAATCGGAGCCCGCCGAACCCGGAACTGCCGATTGTTCCCATCATCAGGCCAATGCCCGCGGCCAGAAATCCTTTGGCCGGGCTTTTACCGAAGAAGGTTCCAATAATAGAAAGCCCAAATATCCCAAGCGCAAACATTTCACCCGGTCCGAACTGCAAGCCAATTTCCGCTAGGGAGGTTGCGCCGACGATAAAGATCATGGTGCTGATCAATCCACCGAGGACGCCGGATATCAGCGAAATTTTTAACGCCTTGCCGGCCAAACCTTTGCGAGTCATGGCATAGCCGTCCAGGACCGTCACCGCTTGGGCAGGTGTGCCCGGCGTGCGGATGAGAATGGCCGGGACGGACCCGCCGTACTCCGCCGCCGAATAAACCGCGATAAAGAACAATATCGCGTGCTCTGGCGACATCGCGAAGGTCATGGGAAACAGCAGTGCCATCGATTGTGAACTGCCAAAACCAGGCAAAGCACCTAAGAGTATGCCCAGGATGATCCCTAATAAAAGTATACCGAGGGTCGGCAGTTGTATGATGAAGGCGAACGCAGGGCCCGCGTGATTGAGGAGATCGAGCATGGGGTTTTAGAGTCCGAAATCAATATATTTAGGAAAGAACATCACCGGCATCGACACATTCAGCATAATCACGAATATAAAATAAAGCAGGCACATGGTGACTAGAGCCATGACCGCAGCCCTAACAAGGACTTTGACAACAATATCCGTCGTCATTGTTTCGGCGGTGACATACTCATTAAACCGAGTCGCAAACCATAACGTTAGAATTGAAAACGTGACGATTTCAAATCCAAAGATCGGCAGGAGAAACGGAAAAGACAATGCAACTGCAGTAACAATTAGAAAGCCGCGGATATCGATACTGAATGTTTCATCCTTTTCACCCTCAAGCTCACCCCGGCCCATCACATGGTCACGGTATCGGGTAAATATAAGAGGAACACCGCACATAAGAATAAGCACAATGGAAAGCCGAGGAAAAAAGGAATCACCGGGATAGCCCGGTAACATCGGCGGCGACATACTGAAGGTTTCGTAGAGCAGGTAAAGAGTACCAGCGAGGACCGCACCAACAGCAAACAAGTCGCCCGTCGTTAAAAGCACCTTACTTGTTACGGCTGTTTCTTCGTCATCCATATCCTAGTTTCCCGGACCGGAACGGTCGTATCAAGGCGTTGGTAAAAAAAGCGCCGGAACCACCCCCAAAGGGAACGGTTCCGGCGTTGTGGCAGTTTAGTTTCTAACTCAGGAGCCCTTAAGGATTCCAAGCTTGATCATCAGCTTTCGCGTGCTTTTGAGACCGGAACTGAACTCACTATCCAGATTTTTCAGATCGCCACTGAAATTCGGAATCACGTGCGGCTGTTTTTTCATGTATTTTTGATAGGCCTTGGTCGTAGAGACCCTGGACATTGCTTCTTGCAACTTTGCAATGCGATCCGCAGGCGTTCCCTTTTTGACCATGAAACCCTGGAACTGATGCGGGATGCTATACTTATGCCCGAGTTCTCCAGGTGTCGGCACGTCTTTCACCAAGGGGTGTTTGGTCAGGCGTGTTTCATTGAGCAACAAAAGCATCCGCGCCTTGCCAGCTTTGACATGTGGAATCCACTTGCCGGGCTGCGCAAAACCGATCTTCAGGTGCTTGCCGATCACGTCTTTAACCACGTCGCCGGTACCTTTGTAGGGCACGAAACGGATTTTGATGCCAGCAGTCTTGTGTAGTAATTCCTGGTGACGGTGGTGGATTGATCCGATTTTGTTGGACCCCATCGACAATTTTCCAGGGTTGGCTTTGGCATAGGCAACCACGTCCGCATATGTCTTCCACGGACTGTCGGCATGAACGGCAACCGCATAGAGGTGCTGTTCCATCCGCGCGATCAGGGTGAAGTCTTTATAGTGGAATTTATAGTGCGGAAGGTTGAAGTAGCCGGTGAAACTGCCGCTCATGTGCATCAGGGTGTAGCCGTCGGCTTTCTTACCCTGTGTGTAGACGACAGGCTCATGGTTGGAACCGCCACTTTTGAAAACGACGTTAACCGGAACGCCTAAAAAGTCTTTTTGCTTCAAGTGCGTAGCCACTAGGTGGCACCAACGCGCAGCGCCCGAACCCGGCGACGTCGTGCAAATTAGTTCGATAGGTTTGTCGGGATACGCCGCTTGAACCGGCTGTACCACCGCAAGGGCGACCCCTGCAGCCACTACCGGCAGAATTCCTCGTGTCATCGCTTTAAGCATTAATGCCTCCCTGTAAAAAGCTTTCATTGCCGGGTTCAAACCCGGGACTATCGCGTATGTCTCTATTGGTGCGGTTTTTCGGTTTACATTGTACACCATTGATGCACTATACTAATTACAGACTACAATTTGTACAGAAAATAATACCGGGAGTTGAATTAACATTTATCTGGGGAATGTTGGTTGATCGACTTGGATACGAAAAATCAAGGGAGGATTAAATAATGCACATCCGTAAAGCGATGATGACAACCACGGGCATCCTGGTTGCTGGTCTTATGATGGTTGGTTCCAGCCAACTTCAGGCCGCAGATAAAGAACTAAAATTCGGCCATGTCGGAAAACCTGGCTCGTTATTCGAATTTTCCGTCAACGACTTTGCCAAGCGTGCAAATGCTGCCTTGGCCGGAAAGGGGTATAAAGTTGTTGGATACGGTTCCAGCCAATTGGGGAAAGACAAAGAACTCCTGAAAAAGCTGAAACTGGGAACAATTACTTTTTCATTACCCTCTTCTGTGATGTCTTCGGTTTCAGACTCTTTCGGCATTTTCGATATGCCGTATCTGATCAAAAGCCGCGATCATATGAAAAAGCTTTTGAAGCCTGTTGTCTGGAAAAAACTCAACAAGGTCGTGAAGCGCAAAAAATATGAAATCGTCGGAATTTGGGAAAACGGCTTCCGTCATATCACTAATAACAAGCATCCGATTAACACCCCTGCCGATTTAAAGGGCATCAAACTCCGCACGCCGAAATCGATCTGGCGGGTGAAAATGTTCAAGGCTTATGGTGCCAATCCGTCGCCGCTGTCGTTCTCCGAACTGTTCAGCGCGCTTAAGACCGGCACATTTGATGGTCAGGAAAACCCGTTTGCGCAAATCCACAGTGCCAAGCTGCAGGAAGTTCAAAAGTATCTGTCGCTGACAGGCCACGTTTACACACCGGCCTATGTTTTGGTTAGCCGCAAGCATTGGAAGAAAATGCCGAAGGATATCAAAAAGATCCTGAAGAAGGCTGCGAAGGCAACCCAAGGTGCAACGTATAAGAAAGCCGCCGAGTTGGAGGTTAGCTTGCTCGCGGACCTAAAGAAATCGGGCATGAAGGTCAACAAGGCCAACCGTCAGTCATTCGTTGATGCCAGCACTGCGATCTATGACAAGTTTGCAACGAGCGTAAATGGTGCGTTCGGTATGCTGAACCAGATCAATACACTGGGCAAAGGCCTATAATTCTGTTCTAACAAGTGGCTCCGCCCTGGGGAGTTCCCTGGGCGGAGCCTTTTTTTTATCTAAAATCTATTCCCGAAAATAAGGGTATTTGCCGTGGCGATAATCACTCCCCTGAAGAACGTATTTGAGTGGATTCTAGAATGGATTACCATACTGCTCATGGTCGGCCTCGCGGGGATTGTCATTGTGTCGGTGGCGTACCGGTGGAGTGGTAATTCACTCGTTTGGTACGATGAAGTGGCGTCGGTCGGCCTAGCCTGGCTGACCTATTATGCCTCAGCCCTTGCCGCTGTAAAGCGGTCCCACATCGGCGTGCCCGGACTGGTCGCGGCGATGCGGCCAAAATTCAGGGTGCCCACCGTCCTCTTTGCAGAGACCTGTATCATTGGCTTCTTTGTGGCGTTGGCCGTGCTTGGCATGGAAGTTCTTGAGGTTCTTGAAGGAGATACGCTGGTAAGCTTGCCGGAAGTCGGCACGGAATTGACTCAATCGGTTATCCCCATCGGTGCAGTCCTGTTCATCATTGCCGAGTTTCTTAACCTTCCGACGATGATTAAAGAGGCCCGGGAAGGCGCACCTGTGCATGGACACGCCTAGAAAATGGTAATTCTCTTCATGTTCATTGGGCTGCTGTTCCTGGTCCTGATTAATGTCCCCATCGCGATTGCCTTGGGCGTCGTCACCACCCTTGCGATGTATGCGACGCAAGGAGCAGAAATTCTCCCCAACTTAGCGCTCATCATGATGGATGGTGCGACGAACTTCCCGTTGATTGCCATCCCGCTTTTTATTCTCGCGGGTGCTATTATGAATGCCTCAGGTATTTCGCGGCGCTTGATTGCCTTTGCGTCTGCCCTGCTTGGCTTTATCAAGGGCGGGCTCTCCATGGTGACCATCGGGGCGTCTATGTTTTTTGCAGAGATTTCAGGGTCCGCCGTTGCCGATGTTGCGGCCCTTGGCTCCATTCTCATTCCAGCCATGAAGGAAAAAGGGTATCCCACCCCTTTTGCAACAGCAGTTACCTCGTCGTCCGCGACACTCGCGGTCATCATTCCACCCTCCATCCCGATGATCCTCTACGCCGTCATGTCTCAAAGCTCGGTCGTGCAATTATTTGTTGCCGGCATTATTCCCGGTATCTTGGGCGGGTTTGGAATGATGGGGCTGAGCTATTGGTTCGCGCGGCGTCATAATTACCCAGTTGAAGAAGTCTTTCGTTTAAGTCGTCTGTGGGAAACATTTAAAGACGCATTGCTCGCGTTTACCCTGCCGATCATCATCTTGGGCGGTATTTTTGGTGGGTTCGTGACAGCTACCGAAGGTGCCGGGCTCGCGGTTATGGCATCTTTGGTAATTGGAATCGTTTACCGAGAGCTTGATCTCAAGCATCTCAAGGAAGCAATGGTCGAAGGCGGCGTTCAGACAGCTGTTGTTATGCTGCTTGTTGCCGCTTCGGTCTTGGTCAGCCATTTTCTCACCGAAGAGAAAGTGCCCCAAACCATTGCTGAAAGCATCATCAGCTTTACCCAAAACAAGTACGTGGTCTTGGGACTGCTCAACGTCTTCTTTCTTGTTGTGGGACTGTTTCTTCATTCGGCAGCAGCAATCATCCTCGTCGTTCCGATTGTCATGCCACTGATTCATCTGGTCGGGATTGACCCGGTCCATTTTGGATTGATCGTTACATTGAATCTCGGCATCGGCCAGCAAACCCCGCCTGTCGCGAGTGTTCTTGTCACCGCGTGCTCCGTTGCGAAGGCGGATATCTGGGAAGTCAGCAAGGTCAATATCTACTTTATTGGCGTACTGTTTACGGTCTTGATGATGGTTACATATATTCCTGCTATTCCTATGTTTTTGGTTGAACTTTTTTACCGGTAACGGTTCACGCAAGGGACAAGAAAAGTAAACACTGTTATTAATCAATGAGTTATTTGGACGCTGTCGTACACTGTTACCGAATAAAACCGCAGAAAACTGAGTAAGGCGGAATTCGCTCAATTTCTTTCGATCCCTGTCCGTAGCTTAGTGTTGGTGCCAGACGGTATGAATATGACAAAAGCAGCGCTGGCCGAGCCGATTGCCGATCATACAACAAAAATTGGCGCAGACTGCACCATCGTGGGATCACATAAACGGGAACTAAAGGACTATTTCCTGGGCTCAACTGCAGCGCGAATCGTGCGGCACGCGCCCTGCTCGGTGCATGTGTTACGCTGAGGACGCTGGGCTTACTCAAATAAATAAAACTTCCGCTCTGGTTCAGGAGCCGTCATATGCTTTCACATCCGCAAACACTCCCATCGAGTTTTCTTAAAGGACAGTCCAGTACTGAAACAGTAGCCCCGATGCCACTGCGCCGCCCAATGAAAAAGCAATATAAAGGACAAACACCGGAGGCCGTGCAAGAGCAAACACCGCAATAGCTGCAGGCAGGCTGGTCACGCCGCCCGCAATTAAAAAGGCCATGCCAGCGCCTGGAGCCATGCCACTGTTTATCAATCCAGCAACTAATGGAACGGCGGCATAGCCGTTCAGATAAGCGGGCACACCAATAAGGCTTGCTGTGAAAATGGATAACACGCCACCGTCGCCGGCCAATTCAGAAATCCAATTGGAGGGAACATAGGCAAGCATCAAACTTTCCAACAGATAGGCCAACACCAACCATTTTATGAGAAACGTACCCGATTTAATGGCTTCAGTTATGAACTTTACGCGACGTTCGCCAATGGTCCAAAAGGTCCAATAGATTTCCTTCTGCAATCTCACCCGCGATCCACCGCAACCGCCATTGCCAACACCTTCACGCAGCGGATTTGAAAGCACAGATGTAGAGTTTAATGCCAAAGTTCCAAATCCGCCTAACAGACCAACACTCAGAGCAGCCAAGGTTTTGGCGATTGCAAATTGGCTGCCCAACTCGCCCGTTGTGATCATAAACATGGTTGGATCCATTAACGGTGAAGCCAGCCAAAATGCCATCACAGGTGCGAGTGGAACGCCCATAGACAACAACGCAGCGATTAAGGGAATAACGCCACACGAACAAAATGGTGAAAACGCTCCGAACACAGCCGCGAGAGGGATAGCGAGTAGGATGTGACCTGAAAAGGCCTTGGCGATTAAATTATCTGCACCGCTGGCCCCTGCATATGCGGCGAAAGCAACTGCCATCAATAAAAACGGGATAATTTCTACAACCGCATCCGATACAAACTCGACACTTGGCAAAAATTGTTCCGGGACAACCATTGCGATAAGGCCAAAAATGCCGATCGACGCAAGCCAGGCTTTATCAACATTGACCTTTGAATGCCATCGTAAAACTTGTGTGGATTGTTGCATGGACATGACCCTATTTCCCTAGTTTTATAGTTATATTGAAGTAAGAAAACTCTATGCTATAAGCTGATAATTCTTAGCCCACTTGACCCAAAGGCTCGACTCCGACACAGCATTG
This sequence comes from Rhodospirillaceae bacterium, assembly GCA_018660465.1. Classification (NCBI taxonomy): domain Bacteria; kingdom Pseudomonadati; phylum Pseudomonadota; class Alphaproteobacteria; order Rhodospirillales; family Rhodospirillaceae; species Rhodospirillaceae bacterium. Next base: position 374 of record JABJKH010000085.1, on the reverse strand, counting down.
GTCTTTCACGAAGGTAAAGACCAAGTCCAGCGTTTCGTATTTGGCTGTGCAGACCACTTCGCGGCCATGCTTGTCCTGCAAGACCAAATCTGTTTTGACCAGCGCGGAAAGATGATGAGCCAGTGTGGAAGCTGGAATGCCAAGCTGCGACTGTATCTCGCCAACAGTCAAACCATCATGACCAGCTTGAACCAGAAGGCGGAAGACTTGCAGCCGTTTAGCATTGCCCAAGGCCGAGAGCGTTTCTGATGCTAGTATTTCATCCATGGTTCATCTCTAATTAGCAACTATAAAACTATATAACTAGAATTCTAGTTATGTCAAGTGGCTCAGTCGCATCTCATGATATAATCGCATAACTGCTTCGGGTCAGG